>NZ_JBXWZQ010000149.1:0-18495 GCF_059432795.1 Nitrococcus sp.
GCCTTTCTCCGATACTTCGGCACAAACACTACGTGGGATTTGCAGTACCATCTCACGTGGGACTGGCTCGACCAGTCTCGCTTGATGACCTCCTCCCGCTTCTCTCGCTGGGAAGGAGGTCATCTACCACACCGCACGACGGAACGGCAGAGCCTCGGTTAGTCACCCCGCCATTGGCGGTGGCTTACGCTGGTCGAGTTACGCCCCGCCGCGCACCGCGGCGGCGCCCGCCTAGCGAACGCTGCGGGATCAGCCGACCCGGCCTGCGTACCCGATACTGAACGGCAGGCGCGTCCCTAATCCTAAATCGGGGGTACCGGCGTGGGCTGCCTCTGCTCGTCGATGGCGACGTAGACGAAGGTGGCCTCGGTCACCTGTATCCGCTCCTCGCAGAAACGCTCCCGCCGCCAGGCTTCCACGGCGACGGTAATGGAGGTGCGCCCCGTTTTCAGCAATCTCGCGTATAGGCTGACTTCATCGCCCACGAATACCGGTTTGAGAAAGCTCATGCCGTCCACGGCGGCGGTGGCGATGCGCCCGCGCGCGCGACGGGCGGCAACGATGGAGCCGGCCAGATCCATCTGCGCCATGAGCCAGCCGCCGAAGATATCCCCGGAGGGGTTGGTATCCTTGGGCATGGCGATGGTGCGGATTTCGGGTTCGGCGGCGGGAGGTCGCGTTTTGGGATCGTCTCGGGGCACCGGAATAGCTCCTTGCGGCAACGTCAGCGCTTTACGACCCGCTATGATGCGCGGACGCGCTTGCCAAGCGAACCAACGTCGATACCACGAAACGCATCAAATAGCGAGATTTCGGTGCAGTTCGTCAATCGATGCGCGGGCTCCTTCCCTTTCGGCCAGCGGCTCGGCGATCAGGTTGAATCGCTCCTGCGCCGGCAACCCTACCGCGACTTGTTGCGCGCCTTGACGAGCCTGCAGGTTCGCCGCGATAACCACATCCACCAGATCGGTTGGCCCAGCGTGGCGGCGATGGAGGTTCTCGTGTTCCGCGGCCACGGCGACGAACCGTTCCGGGAAATGCCAATCCACGAGAATGCGCGCGCCCAGGGCCGGGTGGTGTTGCGCAACCAGCGCATCCAAGGCCGTGGTGTCCCGCGCCAACGCCGGTTGCCGCGCCGCGAAAGCGTATACCGGTAGCGCTCCGATATCGTGGATCAGTCCCGCCAGCATCGCCTCCTGTTCATCTATCTCAGGCGTTGAGCGGGCAAGATAATGTGCGATCGCGGCCACTTCAATGGTGTGCTCGTGATGGGCGCGCAACCGCTCGCCCACCGGCCCGCTATGCCGCTCCATTCCGCGCAGCAAGCATAGCCCCGTTACCAGCGAGCTCGTGAGGCTGAATCCGAGCGCCGCAATCGCCCGGTCGAGCCGAGTCACGGGCGTGGCGCGGCGCAACGCAGCGGCGTTGGCCACCTTCATGATCCGCGCGGTAAGCACGGCGTCGTCAGCGATCAGCCGCGCCAGGACGCTGGCCGTTGCGCTATCCGCGGCAATGGCCTCGCGAACGCGCAGCGCCGCCTCCGGAAGTCCCGGCAGCGCAATTTCGCCGTGGGCAACCGCAGAGAGTAGTGCGGTTGACCAGTCCGCACTCGCGCCGACAACGTGTTTATTCACCGATGCACCCTCCCCGCTTTGAATGACAAATCCCCCAGGGATGTCGCGAGCGCTACGCCTGAGAAACGGCGCGCGCCGTGCGATCGAGTTGGCGCTACTCGCCCGCAAGATCTACGATCTTGAAAGCACCGCCGCTCGAAAAACTGTCACGCAAACCTCTATAGTGAAGGAATATTGCATGAGGAGACGGCCCAAGCGCTGCATTGGTTCACTTTTTGCTGAAACATAGTGACGACGAATCCGGGAGAGCGAAACAGCGGTCAATCGGTCTCAATAGAGTGAGGTCTAATCGCCAGGGTTTCGATCACTTTGCCCGTAAAGGCTTCGCGAAACACGCTTGCCCGTGAATGAGAGGCACGCAATGAGGGGCCCCATGCGGCTGGAGCGTGCCGAGCGTGCCGCTCTGACACCACTGCGCGAGGTTGCCGATCAGGCTTTCTCGCGCGCGGCCGGCGCACCGTTGATCGGAGGCAACCATGTGCGGTTGCTCAAGGACGCGCGGGAGAATTATCCGGCGTGGTTGAATGCCATCCGCGCCGCGAGACACCACGTCCACTTCGAAAGTTACATCCTCTACGAAGACGCGGTCGGCTGGGAGTTTGCCGATGCCCTGATAGAAAAAGCGCGCCAGGGCGTCGTCGTGAGGCTCGTCTACGATTGGGTAGGCGGTTTTCGGATCGCCTCGCGGCGGTTCTGGAATGCGCTGCGCTCGGCCGGCGTCCAGATTCGCTGCTACAATCCGCCGCAGCTTCACAGTCCGCTCGGCTGGCTCTCGCGCGATCACAGGAAGCTGTTGGCGGTCGACGGCGAAGTGGCTTTTGTCACCGGCCTTTGCGTGGGCCTCAAGTGGCGCGGCGATCCCGCCCGAAATATCGCACCCTGGCGCGATACCGGCGTGGAGATCCGCGGCTGCGCCGTCGCGGAGGCCGAGCGGGCATTCGCCCGCATGTGGGCTTGGACGGGCGAGCCCCTGCCCGAGACGCACGTTATCCGCGCACCGGCACCGGCCGGGGATATGAGTCTGCGTATCGTGGCAACCGAGCCGGCCACCGCCGGCATGTTTCGCCTGGATCAGCTCGTCGCCGCGCTCGCACGCAAGCGGCTGTGGCTGACCGATGCCTACTACGCGGCCACCACCTCGTATGTCGAAGCACTGCGTGCGGCCGCGATCGACGGTGTCGATGTCCGTCTGCTGCTGCCGAACGCGACCGATATCCCGCTGCTCAAACCCCTTTCGCGCGCGGGCTATCGGCCGCTCCTGGAGGCCGGAGTGCGCGTCTTTGAATGGAACGGAACGATGCTGCACGCCAAGACCGCCGTGGCCGACGGCCATTGGGCCCGCGTTGGCTCGACCAACCTCAACATCGTGAGCTGGTGGGGAAACTGCGAGCTGGATGCCGTCATAGAAGACGACGGGTTTGCTGGCGAGATGGAGCGGATGTACCTGGAGGACCTCGCCGATTCGACGGAAATCCTCCTCGATCGCAGGCGCCGTCCGCACGCTCTCGTTGGTACGCGCAACCCGCGAGTCAGCGCGCGCGGCGGCACCGGCAGCGCCCGCCGGATGGCGGCCGGCGCGGTACGCATCGGACATGCGGTTGGCGCGGCCTTCACGGACCGCCGCGCGCTGGGGCCGATCGAAGCGCGGCTCACCACCGTGGCCGGCCTGATACTCTGCGTGCTCTCGACCCTGTTCGCGGTATTCCCGCAGGCGCTGGCCTACCCGATCGTCGTATTCGGCATCTGGGGCGGCCTTGCGCTTCTCTACAGAGGCTGCCAATTGGCGTATCGGCAACGGCAATTGAACATCCGCGAGCGCCGCCGGCCTCCAAACGGTTCGGGCGCTTCGCGTTGATGGCACGCCGACTGCTCCTCACGGCTCGAGGCGGACCGCGGCCGCGAGACCCCGCTACATGTCGGCGCGCAACCAGGCCCAGGCTTGCGCCTCCTGCGAGGCCTTGTAATGCTTCACGGCCGCCCGGGTGAAGGGTTTGGAAAGCCGGGCGAGCCACGTCTCCCAAAGCCCGTCACCGACCACGGCAATGCGCTCGAAGCCCGTGTAGTGCTTGGTCGCAAACCGGATGTCCTGCCAGAAGGCACGCATGTCCATGCCGTCGAAATCCTCGCATAGCACGAGGACGCGAAGCGTGCCCTGAGCCGCCAGCCGCTCCTCCAGGGCCGGCATCAGAGCACGGTATTCCTCATCTCCAAGCCGGCCGCTGAGCCTGTAGCCGACAATCCTCGGTGACCCCGTCTCGAGCGGCTCGATCATCGTTTGGTCGTTCGCCTCCCTACGCCATCGTGTTGCCCGCCTGGCACAGCCACCGCGAGCCGAGCCCACGTAAAGTCTAGGCCAACAACGGCGCAGAAGTCAGCAAAGCCCGACGCTGCGAATCGATTGCCGGACGTCCGCCGGCGCGGTGCGCCGCGCCCTCGCCAACCGCGGCAGTGTCTCGACCGCCCGCAAACCTCTGGTTACTATTGCCGGGAGCAATAAGCGCTCAGGCCAAGGGTCTCATCTCGCGGGTAACGACGGCCCGCAGGGGGCAGGCGCCAATGTTCAAAGATCGATCGGACGCCGCCGAGCAGCTCGCAGAGCGGCTGCGGCATCTCAAGGGCGAGCACCCGCTGGTGCTCGCCATTCCTCGCGGCGCGGTGCCCATGGCAAAGCACATCGCCGAGACGCTCGACGGTGAGCTGGACGTCGTGCTGGTACGCAAGCTCGGCGCCCCCGGCAATCCGGAATATGCCGTCGGCGCGGTGAGCGAGGACGGTACCGTGGAACTCTCCCCGCATGGCCAAAGCATCTGCAGCGAAGACTACATCGCGCACGAGGTCGACGCCCAGCTGCGCACCTTGAAAGCCCGCCGGCAAGCCTATACACCGGTACGCCCGCCCATCGACCCGTCCGGACGAGTCGTCATCGTCGTTGACGACGGCAGCGCCACCGGGGCCACCATGGTCGCGGCGTTGCAGACACTTCGCCGCCGCGCGCCCCAGCGGCTCATTGCCGCGCTCGGGGTGGCCCCGCCGGATGCATTGCGCCGCATCGAGGCCGAAGCCGACGCCGTTTACTGTCTGGCGACCCCTGCCGCCTTTTACGCCGTCGGCCAGCATTTCTCGGACTTTCGGCAAGTCAGCGACGAGGAGGTGATCGAGCTCCTGCGCCTCGCCTCCCAGCGCGGCGGCAACGACGGCTAGCGAAACCGGCTTTGCTCGCCCCGCCGCGAGCGCCGGACCAGCCGGCCCAAAGCAGCTTACAAGGCGCTCAGAAACTCCTTCCAGGGCGTGGCGCTGGAGGTCTCCGTGCGTGCATGGCCGTAGGCGCGTATCAGCATCGCCGCCTTCTCCACCTCCTTTGGGTCGTCGGCCTCCACCACGTCGATCACATCGTAGCGCCCGAGCGTGGCGTAGCTGTCCTTCCAGCGCACTCCGGGGCACTGCTCCTTGATCTTCGTGGAGACCGTCTCGGCAATTGCCCGCAGCTCCGCTGGCTCCGCGAACGCATCCGGGGAAAGTCGGCTGAGAATCACGAAAGTCGCCATATCTAAACCCCCTGACCGAACAAAAAGCGCTTGCGCGATGGCGGGAGGCCGGCCAACCGCCACGGCTCGGTGACCGGCGGCCACCCGCGGCGGCTTGGCCGGGCCACTCCGATGGTGGCAGGCCGACGACCGCCTGCTTAAGACGGTAGTCAGCAACGGCTCCATTATCAGCCCGCTCGCGCGCTCGACCGAGCAATCGACGTGCGAGCAGCCGCGCGGCCGAGCGTTGCGTCTCGCGCGTGGCTTTGATCCCGCCGGGATTCCATGGCGATCGGATCGAGCTACACTTCGAGCATCCCCCATAAATTGCAACCCCCGAGGAGATCCGATGTCATCGCGTAACCCGAGCGATTGGATGTGGGCACGGGCGTGCGAAATGCTCGAGCGCGCCGAACGGCTCCAGCAGCAGTTCTTTCAGGTCGGGGAGGAAACCGATCTGACGCCGACGTGGCACCCCCCGTTGGACGTGTTCGAAACGGACCGGGAGATTTGGATCATGGCCGCCTTGCCCGGCGTCTCTCCGGCCTGCGTCGAGCTGCGAATCGAGGGCGCCACGCTGGTTCTCGCCGGCGAGCGGCGCCTGCCCGGGGCGTTCCGCCAGGCGGCGGTACACCGCATGGAAATTCCTCATGGGCGCTTTGAGCGCCGCCTCGCGCTGCCCGCCGGGCGCTACGAGCTGGCAACGCGGGAAATGGTGGACGGCTGCCTGATGATCAGCCTGCTCAAACTCTTCTGAAACACATGGAGGTGAGGCAGCCATGGCGACCGAAAATGAACCGACGGTCTCGGCCGGGGAGATACAGGAACTTCCCGAGGATGCATTGCTCATCGTGCCGGTGCGCAGCACGGCGCTGTTCCCGGGGGTTGTGATCCCGCTTACCATCGGTCGGCGCCAATCCATCGCCACGGCCCAGGAAGCCGTGAAATCCGAACGACCTATCGGCATTCTCCAGCAACGCGATGCGGCGACGGAGACTCCCACCGGCGAAGACCTCTACCGGGTCGGCGTCGAGGCCGGCATCCTGCGTTACGTCACGGCTCCGGACGGATCGCACCACATCATCTGCCACGGCAACCGGCGCTTCAAGGTCATCGAATTCCTGGAAGGCTACCCTTCGCTCGTCGCCCGCGTGGAGCGCCTTACCGAAGACGAACACATGACGCCGGGGCTGGAAGCGCGGCTCGAGCATCTGCGCCGCGAGGCGGACGAGGCCCTCGAGCTGATGCCCCAGGTTCCCGAGGAAGTCGGCAGCGCATTGCGCAATATCGCCTCCGCTGGAGCGCTTGCCGACATGATCGCCAACTTCATGGACCTGAAACCGGCGGAGAAGCAGGAGATCCTGGAGACTTACGAGGTCGAGGACCGTGTCACCAAGGTGGCCGATCTGCTCGCACATCGGCTCGCCGTGCTGCGTCTCACCCATGAGATCGAGCAGCAGACCAAGGAAACCGTGGACAAACGCCAGCGCGAATATCTGCTGCGCGAGCAGCTCAAGACCATACAGCGCGAGCTCGGCGAGGATACCCCGCGCACGGCCGAGCTCAAGGAGTTGCGAGCGGCGATCGAGCAAGCGCGGATGCCCGCCGAGGTCGACGAGCAGGCGCGGCGCGAGCTCGGCCGACTGGAGCGGATGCCCGAGGCGGCGGCCGAATACTCGATGATCCGCACCTATCTCGACTGGCTCATCGCGCTGCCCTGGAACACCTTGAGCGAGGAGGCGATCGACATCGCCGCCGCGCGCGAGATCCTCAACGCCGATCACTACGGCCTCGAGCGGGTCAAGCGACGGATCCTGGAACAGCTCGCCGTGCGCAAGCTCAACCCGGAGGGCCGCAGCCCCATACTCTGCCTGGCCGGCCCGCCGGGCGTCGGCAAGACCTCGCTCGGCCAGAGCATTGCCCGCGCCAGCGGCCGGCGCTTCACCCGCGTGGCCTTGGGCGGCGTGCACGATGAAACCGACATCCGCGGCCATCGCCGCACCTACGTCGGCGCGCTGCCCGGCAACATCATTCAGACCATCAGCAAGGCGGGCACACGCAACCCGGTGTTCATGCTCGATGAGCTCGACAAGCTCGGCGTCGGCTTTCACGGCGATCCCTCGGCCGCCTTGCTGGAGGTGCTGGATCCCGAGCAGAACTCGCACTTCCGCGACAGTTACCTCGCCGTGCCCTTCGATCTCTCGCATGTGATGTTCATCGGCACCGCCAATCGGACCGACACGATTCCTCCGGCCCTGCTCGACCGCATGGAGGTGATCGAGCTACCGGGCTACACCGAGGACGAGAAAGTCGCGATCGCCCGGGGCTACCTGGTGCAGCGCCAGCTCGAAGCCAACGGACTGCGCGCCGAGCAATGCAGCCTGACCGAGACAGCACTGCACCGCATCGTGCGCGATTACACGCGCGAGTCCGGCTGCCGCAATCTCGAGCGGGAGATCGGCTCCGTCTTCCGCCACGTCGCCATGCGCATCGCGGAAGGATCGACCGAAGCGGTTCACATCGACGCCGATGACCTGCCGCCGATCTTGGGTCCCGCCAAGTTCGAGATGGATGTGGCCATGCGCGTGAGCGTGCCCGGCGTGGCGACCGGCCTCGCCTGGACGCCGGTGGGCGGCGACATCCTCTTTATCGAGACGAGCCGCATTCCGGGCCGCGGCCAGCTGGTGCTCACCGGTCAGCTCGGCGACGTGATGAAAGAGAGCGCGCAGGCAGCACTCAGCCTGGTGAAGGGCCGCATGCAGGCCCTGGACCTCGACGCCGATATATTCGAGAAAAACGACATCCACATCCACGTCCCCGCCGGAGCCATCCCCAAGGACGGCCCGAGTGCCGGCATCGCCATGTTCATGTCGCTCGTCTCCGTGCTGACCGGACGCAAGGTGAGAAATGACATGGCCATGACCGGCGAAATCAGCCTGCGCGGTCTGGTCCTGCCCGTTGGCGGCATCAAGGAGAAGACCGTCGCCGCCGCGCGGGCCGGCATCACCACGGTGCTGCTTCCCAAGGGCAACCGTAAGGACTTCGAGGAGATCCCCGAGGCGGCGCGGGAGCAGCTCCAGTTCATCTGGCTCGAGGATGTGGACGACGCGATGGCGGCGGCGTTCGATGAGGACGCGACGGGACCGGCTTGAACCTCCTCCGATTGGTCCGAGCCGCGCTGCGACCTTGGGCCGAGCGCCGCAGCGTGCACCCGCGCAACTGACAGCCGACGGGCGGGATGAGCGTGCACGCCGTCGAACCGCCGCGCTCGCTCAAAAGCAACCACCGGCGGCGCGTAAGCACAAGGGCGGCCAACCGCCTTTTCCCCAAGCGGAATACGCGTCTTACGGAACGGCGGCGCACCACGCGTAGGCTGCGTCGACCGCTTAAGAGGTTTCCATGCGTTTTGTTACCCTCGCCCTCATGGTGTTTCTAACCCTCGCCTTCGGCGCGCTCGGCCTATTCCTCACTCGGCCGTGGCTTTGGGGATTGGCGGTCCCGTTACCGCTGACGCTCATCGGGTTTTACGATCTTATCCAGCGCAAGCACAACGTCGTACGCAACTACCCGATCCTCGCGCACATCCGCTTCATGGCGGAGGCCATTCGTCCGCAAATCCGCCAGTACTTTGTCGAAAGCGACACGGATGGCAGGCCGTTCAGCCATGACGAGCGCAACATGATCTACCAACGCGCCCGCGGCATCGCCGACGTCAAACCGTTCGGCACCGAACTCGATGTGTATCACGTCGAATACGAATGGATCGATCACTCTATCGCGGCGAAAGAAAATCCCGATCCCGAGAACATGCCGCGCATCGTCATCGGCGGCCGCGAATGCGGCAAACCGTATTCGGCCTCCTTGTTCAATATCTCGGCGATGAGCTTCGGGGCGCTTGGCCCGCACGCGATCATGGCGCTGAACAAGGGCGCAAAGCTCGGGGGCTTCGCGCACGATAGCGGCGAGGGCGGTCTGAGCCCTTATCATCGGAAATACGGGGGCGACCTCATCTGGGAGATCGGCAGCGGTTACTTCGGCTGCCGCAACGAAGACGGCACATTCAATGCCGAGATGTTCCGCGACCAGGCTCGCAGCGATCAGGTAAAGATGGTCGAGATCAAGCTCTCCCAAGGCGCGAAGCCGGGCCACGGCGGACTCTTGCCGGGCGCGAAGGTCACGGCAGAGATCGCGGCAACGCGCAAAGTGCCTGCAGGCAGGGACTGCTTATCGCCGGCGGCGCATTCAGCATTCTCGACACCGATCGGTCTGCTGGAGTTCGTCGCCCGGCTGCGCGAGCTCTCCGGCGGCAAACCGACCGGCTTCAAGCTCTGCATCGGTCATCGCTGGGAGTTTCTCGCGATCTGCAAGGCAATGCTCCAGAGCGGCATTCTGCCGGACTTCATCGTCATCGACGGCGCCGAGGGCGGCACCGGCGCGGCGCCGCTGGAACTGTCCGATTACGTCGGCACGCCGCTGCGCGAAGGGCTGCTGTTCGCCCACAATGCGCTCGTCGGCAGCGGGCTGCGCGATCACATCCGCATCGGCGCGAGCGGTAAGGCCGTCACGGGATTCAAACTCGCCGCCAACCTCGTGCTCGGCGCGGACTGGTGCAATTCGGCGCGCGGTTTCATGCTCGCGCTCGGCTGCATACAGTCGCAGAGTTGTCACACCGGGCGCTGCCCGACCGGCGTCACCACGATGGAACCGCTGCGTCAGCGCTCTTTGGTGGTCGAAGACAAGGCGCGCCACGTGCACCGTTTTCATCATCACACCGTACAATCGCTCGGGGTGGTCACTGCGGCCGCCGGCGTAGCTCATCCGGCCGAGCTCAAGCCGCACCACCTTTGCCTGCGGATCTCCTCGGATGAGATCCGCACCGCCGCGGAGTTCTACGACTTCCTGCAGCCGGGCGCACTGCTCGACGGCGATGATCATTCAACCTATCGCCGCTATTGGGAAATGGCGCGCGCCGAGAGCTTTGCACCGGCAGTGTGAGGGGTTGCAGGATGGTACAGTTACCACTTTATTACGCAAAAGCGTGAATGGCGCCTTCTCACCAGTGGCGCGTTCACCATGTCCGCCGGCTGCCTTCGGGCAGCTTTCCGGTGTGCGAGCGTATCCCAGCGACTGCATCTCGTAGTGCAAGGTCTCGGTGAGCCCCTCGGCAAGGGGCCGCGGCTCCCAACCCAACGCTCGCCTCGCCTTGGCGTTGCTGGCGATGTTGGTGACTCCGGCAATGGCCACCCCCAGAGCCGCTTTTCGTGAAGCAGGTCTCGCTCCGAAAGACGAGCGCTTGTCCTGGGCGCCGGAGCCGTTCATACTCTGCCCACTTCTGCTCGCGCACGCACGCCGCGTGTGTCCCAACGGATCACGGGCAGAGACAGGGAACCGGGCCCCGGTCCGTTCATCCCGCCCGCCGTCGCGGCGTTTCCGCTCTCGGTTCTCTCCTCGACGACCCTCTCGCTGCAATTGAGCGGCTCCATTCGGATGCGGCCGTTCGCTGGAATGATAAAACTATGACGTTCGACTGTTTTGGCCTCTCGGCCGATATTCTGCGTGCGCTGCGCACTGAGGGCTACACCGCGCCCACGCCCATTCAGGCGCAAGCCATTCCGCTGGTCATCGCCGGGCGCGATTTGCTCGCCGCGGCCCAGACCGGCACCGGCAAGACCGCCGCCTTCACGCTGCCGATACTGCAGCGGCTGGGCGCGGCGCCGGCCCGCCACCGGGCACCGCGCGCGCTGGTGCTCACACCCACCCGTGAGCTTGCCGCGCAGGTGCGCGAGAGCGTGCGCAGCTACGGCCGGCACCTGCCGCTGCGCTCCACCGCCGTCTTCGGCGGCGTCGGCATCAACCCCCAGATTAGCGCCTTGCGCGGCGGCGTCGATGTCGTGGTCGCCACGCCGGGGCGGCTCCTCGACCATCTGCAGCAACGGACCGTCGATCTCTCCCGCGTCGAGATTTTCGTGCTCGACGAGGCCGACCGAATGTTGGACATGGGCTTCATTCGCGATATCCGCAAAGTCATGGCCGCGTTGCCGCAAAAGCGGCAAAACCTGCTTTTCTCGGCAACCTTCTCCGCAGAGATCCGCAAGCTCGCCGACCAGATCCTGAACGATCCGGCGTCGGTCGACACCGCTCCCCGCAACAGCGTCGCCGAGCTCATCACGCACAAAGTCCACCCCGTCGCCCAGAGCCGCAAGCGCGCGCTGCTGGCGCACCTCATCGGCAACGGGAAATGGTCTCAGGTCCTGGTATTCACGCGCACCAAGCACGGCGCCAACCGCCTCGCCACGCAGCTTGACCGCGATGGCCTCAACGCCACCGCCATCCACAGCAGCAAGAGCCAAAGCGCCCGCACCAAGGCGCTGCAGGATTTCAAACGCGGGCGGGTGCGCGTGCTGGTGGCCACCGACATTGCCGCGCGCGGTCTCGACATCGAGGCGCTGCCGCACGTGGTCAACTACGAGCTATCGAATATCGCCGAGGACTACGTCCACCGCATCGGGCGTACCGGGCGGGCCGGCACCAAGGGGCAAGCGGTGTCCCTCGTGAGCGCCGATGAGCGCAAGCACCTCTCCAACATCGAGCGGTTGCTCGGCCGCCGCCTGCCCTGCACCGTGATCGAGGGCTTCGAGCCGGTTGCCGCCGGTGACGGCCCGAGCTCGGATCCGGCCCGCCCCCATACCCACCGACCGCACCGCAAGCCGCACCAAAGCGCGTACACCAACAATGGCGGTGGACCCGGCCACAACACCCGGCCGCGCGGCAACCGTCGCCCTGCGAGGACCGCCACGAACTGACGACGCACGGGCGTTTGCCGTTCCCAGGACGGCAGACGCCCGCCACAGGCCGCCTGCGTATGGCTGTGCAAGACGAGCGAAGCACGCCAAGTGCCCTACCGGAACCTGTTCAGCACTCATCTTGCGCATCAGGCCCTGATTGAAATACGCCGATAAAACCTGTTTTATTGGCCGATGAACGATTCAAACACCGTATCGAGAACCAATCACGGTGTCAGGTCACGTGGAGGGCGCCGGGAGTTGTCCGCAAGTCGGCACCACGCCAAAATCAATCGAGTCCAGCCCCTTGGAATAGTTGGAGTAAGCATTGGGACCTGAGGAGTACTCACAGACGTTAGCGAGTATCCGTCATTATGGGAACATTCGATTTGCTTTGCTTACTCTTTATGCAACCATCACGGCAGGTTTATTTTTCAATGCAGGTGAAAGCCTGGTCTTGTTCTGTCACCACCCGTCGTACAATAGGACGAAGCATTCTACCGCCGCAGTCTTACCTGACTGAGGTAACAGCGTTTGCGACGAGCGAGTCAAGCGCAGGATTGAGGGCCAAACACTGCAATGGGCTGCGCCGAAGCCCCGCGCGGATGACCGCAAATCGGATAACGATCGGCACAACCTCAAAACCAATCGAGTCCGACCCTATTGATTCCGACCCTATTGATCGTTTGCCTGAGCGCACAGTACAGACTGGAGTCGGTGATGTGGCCGTGCAGATACCCAAGGTCCGGGGGTCGTCGTGGCGGCGCGGGGTGCGGTTTCACTGCGCGTTGCTGCCGCCGTGCCTAATGCGCGCGCAGTACAGAGTTAAGAGGAACGCCTATTGAGGCGTCCCCCTTAACAAAGGCAGACGCGATTTTACCAGTGCTCCATGCCTTTATGCTCGTCCGGCGGCTCCTTGCGCTTCATCTCCTGCTCCGACTGCGTGCGTCCACCATGTTCCATCTTCTCAAACTGAGCGAATTCGCCTTTTTCAAGCTGACCGTCGCCATCGCTGTCAAGACGTTGAAACTGATCAGCCAGACCGGGGTGGGCAGCCGCTTCCGCCTGGCTGATACGCCCGTCACCGTCCTGATCCAGCTCCGTGAAGTTCATCGTGCTGGCGCCACCATCTCCGGCCGTACCGCCCGAATTCTCGTGGCCCTTCATGCCGCTACCCATTTCGCCAGCACTTACCCCGGTACCTATGGCCAGCGCCGCGGAAAATGCCGCAATCATCAGAGATGTCATCCATTTTGCCTTCATCACTGCCTCCTGTTCGCAGGCAAGTATTGTGCTACCGAATAGCGAGCCACCCCTGACTCTCAAGATCAATGATCTGACAAAGTCCATACTGCAATAACCCAGCGTATCGAATTCGGGTTATCCTCCGAGCCATTCGGTAAACACGTTTTTGATCCGATGTCATTCAACGACATTAGTTAGACAACGCTATTGACGCTTATATCCTTCCCGCCACACGCTTTTTCAAAAAACGGCGGAGCTCTTGGCCCCGTCTCACCGGGCGCACGGCTTAAACCACCGCCGGTTGCTGGCGTCGATCGAATACTCGCTTGCGGTCCGGATGTCGGCCAAGACTCGATGCCTTCCAAGAGGTGGAACGCGAGACGCATCCGCTCATCCGCGGGCAGCGCGAGTGCTCCAGATTCGATAGCTTCGGCGAGCGTGAGTTGGACAACCGGTTATGCCGCAATTCCCTCTACCGTCAGCCCACTCACATCGGTGCGCGTGCTCGCGTGCTCAATCGTAATGGCGCAAACGTTGCCTTCGGCATCCATATCCAAAACGGTGTTTTCGTCCAGATCCTTACTCTCAGCGATGCCTTGAACCAGATGGGTGACCGGTGCGGATCGGGGATCCGTAGCCAAACAGGAAAAATCCACCCGTGCGAGACGGCGTAACCGAGGGCAAACGGAGAAAAGCGCGGTGTCCACTGACACCGATGGGTGTCCCCTATTATTCTTCGGGGCCGATCCCGGTTGCTGCGTTCAAAGCCCCTGGGCACCCCGTCGCAACCAGTTATGCACAAATGCCAGTTTATGACGGGCGTGGTCCGACAGCACGAACGGATAGAGATCCGATAACCCCATGGAGCGATTGACGTGGTTGACACCCACGGTGAGCGCGGCCGCAATGTGGATCAGCCGTTCGGTATCAGGCTCCGCGTAAGGATCCCAACCGGCGCCTGGTATATGCGGCGATGACAGACCAGTGGCCACGAAGCTGTCGGCGATGTCTGCCAGGTGCAGCAGGTGCGCCGCCGTTTCCGCCCAATCCTCATGGGGGTGTGCGGAGGCGTAACTGGTCAGGTAATACTGTTTCCACTCCGCCGGCGGGCCGTTCTCGTAGTGGTAGCGAAGCGCCGCCGGATAATCAATCCGCTCGTCACCGAACATGGCGCGGAATGCATTGAGAAAATCCTCGCGAAGGCTCAGCCGCCACCAGAGCATGTGAGCAATCTCGTGGCGCATGTGCCCAATCATGGTGCGATAAGGCTCTTCCAGGGCCTCACGGCGGGTAGTGACCAGGATCGGGTCCACCTCCGCCACACTGATGGTAACCACCCCTTCAGCGTGCCCCATCGGCACGGGCGTCGGCCCTTCCGCAAGCAAATGAAAGACGGGCGGCGCCCCCGGATCCTCCGGTCGAAACCAGTGCCAGCGACCCAGATTATCCAGTACCCACCGCTTGGCGGCTTCGGTCTGCGCCCAGTTCGGGATAGCGTTGGGAATCGAAGGATCAGGCGCCAATGCCGTCATCGCACAGGATCGGCAGAATGCTCCCTCTTCCGGCGCTATCCAGTTACACCCGATTCTGTCCCGGTTGGCACAGAACGGCGGCATCGGCAGGAAAGCCCGCGCCTGGGGATCATAGGCGACAGGCGTTCCGTCGGCCGTGGCGAGGTTGTCGAACCAGAGAGAACCGGCACCAACCGGGTTGGCGAAAACACGCAATGGGGGGCTCCAAAAAGGACGTCAGCTGCCATAATGCGGGACGGGCCCACTTATCCACAAGTAGCCGGAAAAACACAGCGACAGGGAGTATGCCGGGCCAAAACTGAGCCACGACTCCTAAATAGAGTAAACAGGCGAGGTAAACAGGGGACAGACCACGGTTTTAGTCTGTTACTCCCACCCAACAAAACCGGCGACTCCGGTTCCGCGGCTGCCCTGACTTGCCCCGTATCACCCGCCGCCCCAGCGCGGCCGCTATCTGTGCCTGAAACGGTGAACCGCCCAGGGCGAAGTTGCCGTTCGTCGCGGCGCGAATCGCATCGACCGTCTCCGGTCAAGTTGGTAGCGGAAAAGCTCCCGCACCGGCTTGCCCGAGGCCTGAATCGCCGCCCGGCGTGCCGGCGTGGTCGTGGCGTTCTTGTGCAGCCGGATGTTCATCTGCGCTTCGCCTCCCTGACACCGTCAACCAGCTCACGGAGAAGCTTACGGCCAACCAGCAATGCATAACGTGACGAATCTATGCAATCGTCAGGGATCGAACACCTACCAAGAAAATCGTCCCCACTGTTTACTCCGACTGACCAATGAAGCGAAGCCGCAACACTCTGGCTGCCTATCCGGAAAATCGTGGTCTGTCCCCTATTATTCCAATGCGCGAAATCGAGCAGTGATGGTAATCACAGCAGATCGGCTTGAACAGCTGTGAGTGCTGCGATAATTCCTGTAAGCAAAAGCAGTAGGCGCTGCATTTTCACATTTTCCGTATGCCTCTGCTCCTGATCCTCGTACTCCTCGAAAGCCTTCAGAGCCTTTCCCGTGACTTGATAATTGCCATTCGGTCTAGCTAATTCTCCAGTTTCTACCATCGAATCAAGATAAAATTCCAGTTGCTGCTGCGCTTTATCGGCGTCCGGATGTTTAACCCATCGAACTGAATATAGGTCCGTCATTAAGCTTATGGGACGAAATTCAGACTCCCCATCCAGATGCCTTTCGATTAAAAGTCGAAGGAGATCCATACGCTTCTTTGTAACAAGTTTCTTTTTATTGAAAAAGAACTGATCGATCCGGTTAAGCCGGCGCCAAATGTGTATTTTGATGTATGGCCAAGCTGTAAGTCGCCCTATCAGGATGCCCATTAGGCCAGAATAATGGACCTCCGCAAGACCATAGAAGTGTGTTATCTCGAAGTCGCCGAAACTCACATCGCGTAGCGAAATGCGCCGCTGTTTTGAATACTTCTCACCACCCCAGCCAAGGCCGTGCAGTTCACCACCATCAATTGTGAGGACGATCATGGGAAGATCTTCGCCTACGTCGACCTTGGTAATGAAGCAGTTCACGCGCTGCCCATCCTTCCCCGAGCGGCGAACTGTTGACGGGCAGGCACAAGCCGCCGTACGCTCAAGGACGAACTTTGCAATAGACGCCGCGAAGCTGTTCATTGCGCAGGAGAAACAGCATAGAGAAATACGGGACAGACCATGGCTTTACCCTGTAGCAAAGAAACACGCCCGGTGCGCGTTTTATCGCGCTGAAATAACGGCACCCCCGGCAACGGTAATCCGTGGCGTGTATCACTCTTTTTGATTGAATCGGTCAACAGGCTATCTAAAAACAATGGTCTGTCCCAAATTACGCGACCCACGTGGAAACATCCGGAAGGCACGCCGGTTAGGCAAACTAAGTGGTACACCAGCATGATCAGGCTGGCGGCGGCCAAGAAAGCGAGCTTACCGGAGTAGCCTTTTTTTGGCGAGCGGGCCCAACCAACCACTTTGTTCTGCTATTGGCGACGCTGCGACGCCACTTCCAGCCACCACCTTGCTTTGCTCATAATGTAGGGGTCTTCACTACTATAACGACTGAATGGAGAGGGCATGGGGCAGTTCCACGCGCCTGGGGTCATTGCCAGTCGTATCGTGCGTGGGGGTTCCACGATGGCGTATATCGGGCACTCTGTTCGTTCATTAGAAAATTGGAAGTATTCTACCCAAGACCCTTTGGCGACGTACCACCCAGTATCCCACTGCTTAATTCGCCGCCATTGGGTTATCTTAAGTTGCGGGGCATGTAGAACTTCGTTCCTCAATGCGAAAATCTCCGACCAAGATGAGGATGGATAAAACTCAGGTCGATCACCCGCCTGCGCCACCACCCCACTAAGCAGCCCCATCAGCAAAACTGCGAAGATCGTCCGCATATCTAAAATCCTCTGCTTTTTCAGCGAGGCTACTGCCGGACCGTAGCTACATTCAATCCCGGCTTGAACTTCCCGCGCAGTCTTGGGTTCCGCGAGCGCGCATACAATTACCGTCTCGCTCAAGAGGACACCTGCGGTTGCACGAAAGGTTAACGGATACCTCAAGTGCACAACGCCAGACGGCTTAGCACAATAGGCCCTTCAACTACACTTACTCTCCCCACAACTAAGACAAATCAAACACCCCTCCATCTGGACCATGGCCTTCGTATGGCAGCGGGGGCAGAGGACGGCGCTCTCGGGGTACGGGCTGGCGCCGTTGGTGCTGTCCTCGCAGTCGGCGGCGACGTGGCTCACCGGCGCCTGGCGGGAGTCGAACTCCGCCCGCTTGGCTTGAACAAAGGCCTGCTGATGGGCATCCAGGGTGTTTTCATCGAGCAACCCGATACTCTTCAGATGCTGCTCGATGACATCGCCGATCTCGGCGACCAGCGAGGGCATGAACCGCCCGCCGCGCTTGAAGTAGCCGCCGCGCGGGTCGAACACCGAGCGCAGCTCCTCGGCCAAAAAGGTGCAGTCGCCGCCCTTGCGGAACACGGCGGAAATGATCCGCGTGAGCGCCACGATCCACTGGAAGTGGTCCATGTTCTTGGAGTTGATGAATATCTCGAAGGGCCGGCGCAGCTCGTGCGTCGTCCCCGGGTTCAGCACCACGTCGTTGATCGTGACGTAGAGCGCGTGCTCGGAGAGCGGCGTTTTGATCTTGTAGGTCCGCCCCTCCAGCGCTTCCGGGCGCTGGATCTTCTCGTGCATCTGCTCGAAGTCCGCACCGACCCCTTTGGTGCGCTCGGCCTCGGCCTTGGCGACTTCATAGTCGATGATCTTGCTCTCGATTTTGATCGCCATCGTCGCAATACCCGTCTCGCTGTCGATTGCGGTTGCGGCTCACGCCTCTGGACGCGGCCACGGAAGCGCCGCGTTCACCATTTGCCGTAGTAGCCTTCCTTGAGCGCGTCGTAGAGATTGGCGGCGGTGTGGATCTCGCCGTCGTATTCGATCTCATCGCCGCCCTGGGCCTCGATCACCCGCCCGTCCTCGAGCCGGAAGCGGTAGGTGGTGTTCGCCAGATCCTGCTCCTTGACCAGAACGCCCTGGAAGGCCTCCGGGTTGAAGCGGAACGTCGTGCAGCCCTTGAGACCCTGCTGATAGGCGTAGCGGTAGATATCCTTGAAGTCCTCGTAGGCATAATCCGTGGGGACGTTGGCGGTCTTGGAGATGCTGGAGTCGATCCACTTCTGCGCCGCGGCCTGAATGTCCACGTGCTGCTGCGGGGTGATGTCGTCCGCGGTAATGAAGTAGTCGGGCAGGTTGCGCGTCTGC
>NZ_JBXWZQ010000150.1:0-4602 GCF_059432795.1 Nitrococcus sp.
TGGAGGCGCAGCGGCTCGGGCTGGAGGCGTATGCAAGCGATCTGAATCCGGTGGCGGTGCTGATCAACAAGGCGATGATCGAGATCCCGCCGAAGTTTGCCGGCCAGCCGCCGGTGAACCCGGAATCGCGGACGAATACGGGCCATACCGGCTCGTGGAAGGGTGCGCGGGGACTGGCGGAGGATGTGCGCTACTACGGCCAGTGGATGCGCGACGAGGCCGAAAAGCGCATCGGACACCTGTACCCGAAGGTTGAGGTCACTGCCGAGATGGTCAAGTCGCGGCCAGACCTGAAGCCGTACGCTGGTCGCAAGCTTACCGTGATCGCCTGGCTATGGGCGCGCACCGTGAAAAGCCCGAACCCGGCATTCGCCCAGGTGGACGTGCCGCTCGCCTCGACTTTCATGCTGTCTACGAAGTCAGGAAAAGAGGCATACGTCGAGCCCGTGATCGAGGACGATGGCTACCGCTTTACGGTGAAGACGGGAAAGCCGAAGGACACGGCGGCAGCAAAGAGCGGCACCAAGCTCTCGCGTGGCGCGAACTTCCAGTGTCTGATGTCGGGAATGCCGATCGCGTCCGAGCACATTTACGGCGAGGCCAAAGCCGGACGCTTGGGCGCGCGGCTGATGGCGATCGTGGTCGAGGGCGATCGCGGACGGGTCTACATCGAGCCGACACCGGAACATGAGGCGACGGCGCTCGAGGCGACCCCTGAGTGGAAGCCCGATGTCGCAATGCCGGAGAATCCGCGTTGGTTCTCGCCGCCGCTCTACGGTCTGAAGACCTACGGCGACCTTTTTACCCCCCGCCAACTCGTGGCGCTGACGACCTTCTCCGACTTGGTGCGGGAAGCGCGAGAGCGGGTCCACCGAGACGGTAAAAACTCCGGCCTGTCGGACGATAGCAAGCCGTTGAATGACGGTGGCAGCGGGGCATCTGCATATGCGGAGGCCGTAAGCGTGTATTTGGCGTTTGCGGTGGACAAAGGCGCGAACTACTGGTCGTCACTTTGCGCCTGGCATCAAACGCGTTATGGAATTGTCTCGACATTCGGCCGACAAGCGCTCCCGATGGTTTGGGATTTTGCAGAGGCCAATCCAATCAGCGATTCATCCGGAAATGTTCTGCTTGGTATCGAGCAGGCATCCAAGATGCTTAGAACTCTGGGCATCGGCGCAGGCGGTTCCGCATCGCAAACCGACGCAGCGGCACAGTCAACCAGCTTCGACAAACTTGTGTCCACGGATCCGCCGTACTACGACAACATCGGTTACGCGGATCTGTCTGACTTCTTCTATGTCTGGCTGCGCCGCTCGCTACGGCCCGTATTCCCCGACCTCTTTGCGTCACTTGCGGTGCCCAAGGCCGAGGAACTGGTGGCCACGCCCTACCGCCACGGCAGCAAGGAACAGGCCGAAACGTTTTTTCTTGATGGTATGACTCAGGCGATGCGCAGGCTGTCCGAACAGGCGCACCCGGTATTCCCAGTAACCATCTACTACGCCTTCAAGCAATCTGAGAGCGAGACGAACGAAGGTACTGCAAGCACAGGCTGGGAAACATTTCTTGACGCCGTGATTCGCGCCGGCTTCGCCATTAGCGGCACCTGGCCGATGCGTACGGAGTACACAGGCAACTTAAAGAAGAATGTTGGCGCTCTTGCATCCAGTATCGTTCTCGTCTGCCGCCCCCGCGCGGTCGACGCGCCCAACGCCACGCGACGCGAGTTCATTACCGCGCTAAAGGTCGAGCTGCCAAGGGCGTTGATCCACCTCCAGCGCGGCAACATCGCGCCAGTGGACCTCGCGCAGGCCGCCATCGGGCCGGGCATGGCTGTCTACACGCGCTACGCCAGGGTGCTCGACGCCGAGGGCAAGCCGCTCAGCGTGCGCGAGGCCCTAGCGCTGATCAATCACTTTCTCGATGAGGCGCTGGCGGAGCAGGAAGGTGACTTCGACTCCGACAGCCGCTGGGCATTGACTTGGTTCGAACAATCCGGTTTCGCCGAGGGTGAATACGGCGTAGCCGAACAACTCTCCAAGGCCAAGAACACCAGCGTCGCCGGCCTCGTCGAGGCGGGAATCCTTTCTTCGAAAGCGGGCAAGGTCCGACTGCTCAAGCCGGACCAGCTACCCGCAGATTGGGATCCTGCAAACGACCCGCGGCTGACGGCGTGGGAGATGGTCCACCACCTGATCCGAGTCCTCGAAGCGGGCGGCGAGAGCTCCGCTGCTGAGCTGGTCGCCCGTCTCGGCGCCAAGGCGGAGGTGGCGCGTGAACTGTGCTACCGTCTGTACACCCTGTGCGAGCGTAAAAAGCGCGCGGCCGAAGCATTGTCCTACAATGGCCTGGTCCAGAGCTGGCCGGAGATTGCCCGACTCGCCGGCAAAAGGCCAGGTAGTGAGCAAGCGTCGTTGCAGTCCGAATTATTTGATGAGGGGTAAACCGTGCAGATTGAAGCACTGGAGATTAAGAACTTTCGCCTGTTCCGCGATGCGGTATTGACAAACCTGCCGCGCCTCACGATCGTCGTCGGTGCAAATGGTTCGGGCAAATCGACGTTGTTCGACGTTTTCAGCTTCCTCAAGGAATCCTTAAGTCACAATGTTGCACAGGCAGTTGCTCGCCGAGGCGGATTCAAGGAACTCGCCAGTCGTGGTGAAACCGGACCGATAAGCATCAGTGTCAAGTTTCGCGAGAGCGGAGGGAGGTTGGCGACATATGCCCTGAGCATTGCGCAGGAGAATGGAAAGGCGGTGGTGGTCCGGGAAATACTTCGCTACAAACGCGGAAGCTATGGTCGACCTTGGCATTTCGTTGATTTCTCCAGGGGACGAGGAACAGCAATAACCAATGAATCCGTCTATGGCAAGGAGGGAGTTCAGGAAGAGCGAGAGGATTTCGAGCTGGAGGACCCAAGCGTGTTGGCGATCAAGGGACTGGGACAGTTTCGAGAATTTCGCATCGTGTCGGAATTCAGGAGCCTGCTCGAGAACTGGCACATTTCCGATTTTCATATCAGTGATGCCCGACCAAGCGCCGAGGCCGGCTACGCGGAACATCTTTCCACGCGTGGCGACAACGTGGCCCAGGTGGCACAGTATCTCTTCGAACATCACCCCGAGCGGTTCGATCGTGTACTCGAAGTAATGCGTCAGCGCGTGCCCGGAGTGAGCCAGGTTGAAGCTAGGCCGACTGAAGATGGCCGTCTCGTGCTTAGATTCCAGGATGGCAGCTTCAAGGACCCGTTCATCGCCCGCTACGTATCCGACGGCACGATCAAGATGTTTGCATACCTGGTGCTGTTATACGATCCGACGCCTCATCCTTTGCTCGCGGTGGAGGAGCCGGAAAATCAACTCTATCCGGAGTTGCTGGCCGAACTTGTAGAGGAGTTCCGCGATTACGCTCGCCGCGGGGGGCAAGTCTTCGTCTCAACTCATTCGCCGGATTTCCTCAACGGGGCGAAGCTTGAGGAGATCTACTGGTTGGTAAAGGAACAAGGGTTCAGCACGGTGCGACGCGCCTCCGAAAACGAATTGCTTCGTAATTTGTTCGCTGAAGGCGACTTGCCCGGAGCATTGTGGAAGCAAGGATTGTTCGAAGGGGCGGGTTTGCGATGAGTCGGATCGTGTTTCTGCTCGAGGAGCACTCCATGAAAGTGTTGCTCGAGGGGCTATTGCCACGACTGTTCCCCCGATTGCGATTTCTTTGCGTACCACACGAAGGTAAAAGTGATCTGGAGGCGAGCATTCCGCGCAAGCTACGGGCATGGAACGAGCCGGGTGCGAGGTTTGCGGTCATACGGGACAATGACGGCGGAGACTGTATGAGACTGAAGGCAACATTGGCGGAGCTATGTAATAGAGGTGGTCGCACCGACGTCCTGATACGCATCGCCTGTCAAGAGTTGGAGGCTTGGTACTTTGGCGAACCGGTCGCGTTGGCCGATGCGTTTAAGGCGCCGCGACTTCGTGATTTCGGGCGCCGAGCAAGATTCCGAAATCCAGATTCGGTGATTCGACCATCGACAGAGATTGAGCGGCTGATTCCCGAGTTCCAGAAAGTGTCGGGTGCGCGGCTGATGGCGAGACACCTTAGCCGCGAGCGCAATAATTCGACAAGTTTTCATGTTCTTATGGAGAGTATCGAGGTTCTGGATCGAGCGTTTGCTAACGCACCAAACGATGGGGTAGCTAATGGCCATCAGTAATCATGAACGCGTCGGCAAGGCGCTGGACCTCCTCAAGATCGGCCTTGGACCGTTTGTCGAA
This sequence comes from Nitrococcus sp., assembly GCF_059432795.1. Classification (NCBI taxonomy): domain Bacteria; kingdom Pseudomonadati; phylum Pseudomonadota; class Gammaproteobacteria; order Chromatiales; family Ectothiorhodospiraceae; genus Nitrococcus; species Nitrococcus sp. The sequence goes on from NZ_JBXWZQ010000150.1 coordinate 4,278, forward strand.
CGAGAGATCAAGGGTGCCATCGAGTCCCGTCGCCTCGATGGCCACAAAATGCGGGACTACGCCGAGAATCCAGATTTAGCCAACAGGTCGATCCCAGAATGGGATGCCGCCGGCTTGTTGAAGGTGATGTGGGAGACGTGGAACGACGTTTTTCGCAAGATTCTCGGACCCGCGGAACGGAGCCTGGTTGGTGAACTTCGGGGGCACCGCAACAAGTGGGCGCACCAGGAGAGCTTTTCGAGCGACGATGCCTATCGAGCGCTCGACTCCGTTGGACGGCTGCTGGCGGCCGTCTCGGCCCCGCAGTCGGAAGACCTCGAGCGTC
>NZ_JBXWZQ010000151.1:0-16053 GCF_059432795.1 Nitrococcus sp.
GAGGCGATCAAGGCCGAGGGCGGCATCACCTTCGCCCAGGATGCCTCGGCCCGTCATCATTCCATGCCCCGCAGCGCCAAGGCGGCCGACTGCGTGGATTTCATCCTTTCCCCGCCACGCATCGCCCAAGAGCTCGCCCGAATTGCCGCCCACCCTTACATGATGGGACAAACGGCCAAGCCCCACCCTCCCGCGCAAGTGGAAGGAGCGAAGACGCTCGAAGAGGAGAATGACAAGCCGCTACCGGCAAGCCGAGACGAAACCTCCCGCACGGGCGCGAGGCGGGCACGCGCCGCGGCCGGACTCGAAGAGCCGGCCGATTCAAAGCGCGCGCAGGAGAGCTACAAAAAAATCCTGTTGCTTCTGCGTGATCATTCCGGCGTGGATTTCTCGCTTTATCGCTCGAGCACCATTCAGCGGCGCATCGTCAGGCGGCTGGTGCTCAACAAGTGGACCACGCTGGAGGAATACGTTCGTTTTCTGCGCGACAATACCAAGGAGCTCGATGCGCTTTATTCCGATGTACTCATCAGCGTGACGAGCTTCTTCCGTAACCCCGAGGCATTCGAGGCGCTCCAACACAAGGTTCTACCCGAGCTGCTCCGGCATTCGAGCGAAGATCCGCTGCGTCTCTGGGTGCTCGGCTGCTCGACCGGTCAGGAGGCGTATTCGCTTGCCATTGTCTTCCTGGAAGCTACAGAGGACTCCCCGCGCGGGCGCAAGCTCCAAATCTTCGCCACCGACCTCAACGACGCGCTGCTCGAAAAGGCCCGCCAAGGCTTCTATACGAAAAGCCTCGCCCACGATATCAGCCCGCAGCGTCTGCAACGCTTCTTCATCGAGGAGGAGGACGGCTACCGCGTCAACAAGACGCTGCGCGACATGGTCGTTTTCGCACGGCACAATCTCATCAGCGACCCGCCGTTCTCGCGCATGGATCTCATCAGCTGCCGGAACCTGCTCATCTATCTCGAACCCGACCTACAGAAAAAGGCGCTGCCGACATTCCATTACTCGCTGAAATCAGGAGGCTTTTTGCTGCTGGGTGCCTCCGAATCCATCGGCGGCTTCACCGATCTGTTCGAGCCGGTGGACAAAAAGCACAAGATCTATGTCAAAAAGGCCGTTACGATTCCGGCCTTGTTCCAACTGCCGCTGCCCAAGGAGCGCGACGAGCGTTCCCTGCCCGCCCTGCAGGCGGGACACGGCGAGGTGGCCGAGGGAGTGCATCGCGAGCTCGATGCCCACCGTGAAGCCGATCGGATCGTCCTCAATCGCTTCGCCCCGCCTGGCGTGCTCATCAATGAGCAGCTGCAAGTCCTGCAATTTCGCGGCACCACCGAAGCGTACCTTACGCTGCCGAGCGGCAAAGCGACCTTCGATGTGCTCAAGATGGCGCGGGGAGGATTGATGCTGGCGCTGCGCGCCGCGATCAACCAAGCGAGGCAAGACAATCAGACCGCGCGTAAGGACAACGTGGCAGTCAAACGCAACGGCAACACGCGGCGGGTGAACGTGGAAGTCATTCCGCTGAAGAATCTGCGCGAGCGCTGTTTTTTGATTCTATTCGAGGAAGCGGATGGCACGCTGGCGCAACGCCGAGGCTCCGATCATCAGCCGCCTCCCGTTAGCCGCTTGCCGCACGACGATGCCTCCCGCCGCATCGCCGAGCTCGAAGCCGAACTCGGCGAGACCCGCGATTACCTCCAATCGATGCAGGAGCAGCACGAGGCAGGCAATGAAGAGCTCCAGGCGGCCAACGAGGAAGCTCAATCCGCCAACGAAGAGCTGGAAACTTCCAAGGAAGAGCTCGAGTCCGCGAACGAAGAGCTCGCCACCGTCAACGAGCAGATGGTCAACCGCAACGCCGAGCTCGACCGCACCAATAACGACCTGCTCAATTTCCAGAACTCGACGCGGCTCGCCATTATGCTGCTCGATCGCGATCTCACCATCCGCCACTTCACCCCGCAAGCAGAAAAGCACTTCGGCCTGCTGGCCGCCGACATCGGCCGGCCCATCAGCCAACTTCAGCACAACCTGGTTCTACAGCCTCGAGCCGGCGAAGTCCCCACGCCTGATCTGGAGGGCCTCATCGCTGAAGCGATCACCCAGGGACACGAGGCCGAGTGCGAACTGCAGGACAAAGCCGGACGCTGGTATTCCCTGCGTGCGCATCCCCACCTGACACTCGACAACAAGGTGGACGGTGCGGTACTGGTACTGCTGGATATCGACGCGCGCAAACGCAGCGAGCAGGCGATCGCCGAGGCACGCGATTACGCGCAGAACGTGATCGAGACGGTGCGCGAGCCGTTGCTGGTGCTCGACGAGCGGCTGCGCGTCGAAAGCGCCAACCGCGCCTTCTACGGCATCTTCCATGTCAGTCCCGCCGAGACCGTTGGCAGGTTCATTTACCAGCTCGGCACCGGCCAGTGGGGTAGCCCGCGCCTGCGGGAGCTGCTCGAGCAAACCCTGGCGCAGGACGCCAGTCTCACGGACTTCCAAATCGAGCACGACTTCGCGCAACTGGGCCGCCGCACCATGCTACTCAACGCCCGGCGCATTCTCGATCCGCAACGAGGCATCAGGCGGATTCTGCTCGCCATCGAGGACATCACCGAACGCAAGCGCACGGAAGGGGCGTTGCGCGAAAGCGAGGAGCAGTTCCGCACGCTGGTCGCACAGGTCAAAGACTACGCCATCTTCCGTATAGACCCTCGGGGCCGGGCGGTCACCTGGAACACGGGGGTCGAGGAAATTCTGGGCTTTCGGGAAGAGGAGTTCATCGGCAAGGATATCGTTCCGCTCATATTCACGCCCGAAGATGTCGAGAATGGCGTCCCCGAGCGGGAGTTCGAAGTGGCGGCGGCCGAGGGCGTTGCCAACGACGATCGCTGGATGCGGCGCAAGGGCGGCAGGCATTTCTTCGCGGGCGGCGTCACGACCGCCTTGCGGAATGACGCCGGCGAGCTCGTCGGTTTCAGCAAGGTGATGCGGGATCAGACGAAGCACAAGCGCATGGAATTGGCGCTGCAAAGCTCGGAGCTTCGTTATCGGCGGCTTTTCGAAACGGCCAAGGACGGCATCCTGATACTCGACGACCAAAGCCTGCGTATCATGGACGCCAACCCGTTCATGTGCGAGCTGCTGAGCTATTCGCTCGGTGAGCTCAAGGGTAAGGAGATCTGGGAGATCGGTTTATTTCAGGACCGGCAGAAGAGCCTGGCCGCCGCGCGTAAGCTGCGGGAGGAAGGCTACTTGCGCTACGATGATCTGCCAGTCAAAAGCGCGCACGGCGCCATCCGGGACGTCGAGCTCCGCGGCCACGTTTATCAGGTCGACGACCACGCGGTCGTCCAGTGCAACATCCGCGACATCAGTGAGCGCAAGCGCATGGAGCGCCAGATCCAGGAACAGGCCGAGGCATTGGCCGAGACCGGCCGGCGCAAGGACGAGTTCCTGGCAATGCTCTCCCACGAGCTACGTAACCCCTTGGCGCCGATCCTGAATGCCCTGCAACTGATTCAGCAGGATGGAGATGAGAATGAGCTGCAAGGCGAGGCGCGCGGTGTCATCGAGCGCCAGATGCGCCACTTGGCGAGGCTGGTCGATGACTTGCTGGAAATCTCGCGCATCACCACCGGCCGTATTCACCTGCAAACCGAACCGGTCACCGTCAATGCCGTCATCGAGCGGGCCGTCGAACGCGCGCGCCCGCTGATGGACCAACGCGGCCAGCACTTGACCCTCACGTTCGCCCCGCAACCAATATGGCTGGAGGCCGACTCCACCCGGTTGGAGCAAGTCTTTGGTAACCTGCTCGACAATGCTTCGAAGTACAATAAGGAGGGCGGGCGCATTTCCCTCAGCGTCGAGCAAAGCGAGAGCGGGGCTGTCATCCGGGTGCGCGATGACGGCGAAGGCATCGAGGCGGATATGCTCGCTGATATCTTCGAGCTGTTCAAGCAGGCGAAGCGGTCACTGGACCGCTCTCAGGGCGGCCTGGGCATTGGCCTGGCGCTGGTCAAGAACGTGGTCGAAATGCACGGCGGAAGCGTTGCGGGCCATAGCTCGGGCCTCGGACAGGGCAGCGAGTTCGTCGTGCGCTTGCCAGTGGCTTCGTCGCAGCAGCCAACGCCCGAGACCGCCGCACCGCCTGGGGCAGAAAACCGGGGTTCCCCCCCGCGGGTCCTGATCGTCGATGACAACCTGGATGCCGCCAAGATGTCCGCCATGCTGCTGCGCTCGTGGGAGCACGAGGTGGAGGTGGCCCATGACGGTCCCGACGCTTTGGAAAAGGCGCAAGCATTTCAGCCGCATGTGATTCTGCTGGACATCGGACTCCCGCGTATGGATGGCTTTGCGGTGGCCCGCTCACTCCGGCAGCAGCCGCAATTCGCGGATGTGCGTATCGTGGCGGTTACCGGCTACGGCCAGGCCGTGGACCGGCACCGCTCGAACGAGGCGGGGTTCGACGAACATCTTGTCAAACCGGTCGCAGCGTCCCGCCTCAAAGCGCTGCTGGCCGGGTTCTTTCCACCGAGGACCGAGGGTGGTCAATAGATCCGTCTTTCGAGAGGACCTCCTATGCCTGAACATGAAAAGCCGCTCGCGGACGAGCAACTGCGCCAACTCAGCCACGATCTTCGCGAGTGCCTGCACATGATCGGCATGGGAGTGGAACTGCTGCAGAAGGCCCGCCAAGATGCCGAGCGCTTCGCGCAGACCTGCGAGGCGATCGACAAAGAGCGAAAGGCGGCGCAAAAGCTCGTCGGCGAGCTTATAGACGCCGCCTGCCGCAACTACCATCGAACCCGAAACCTCTGAAAGCTATATCCTGCTTAGCCGCCGCGCGCTCATCTGACAGCGTGTGAGCCAGTTACCTCGTCCGTGCTGCCGGCATTGCCGCCATGCGGCTGAGCGCCAGGCGGGTTGGCAGCTGTCTCGGCCCGTGACTCCCGATTGACGCCACCGCGGTCACCGGAGGCGCCGGCCTGCAGGCCCTCTTGCGCGCCCTGCCCGGCCGCGGCGGTGGCTTCCCGGGCTCGCCGCGCCGTCCAGTCCCTGGCCGGCCCCAGCCGCTCGTTCTCCGCCCGGGTGGCGGGAAGGAGTGCCGCCAGCGCCGCGCCGAGCGCCAAACCGGCGCCGGCTAAGACGATCGGGTATTCGCGAGCGAAATCCCGCGTCTGGTCCATGGTCCGCCGCGTCCGTACGGCCGCCTCATGACCGAACTCGCTTACCCGCTCGCGGGCATCGTCCATCGCATCGCCGCCACGCTCCCGCCAGTCGCGCCCCTGCGCCTTGGCCGCGCTGAGCCGCTCCGCGGCCTCTTCACTCGCACGGCCGGCGGCACCCGCGCTCTTGCGGCGCAGCTCGGAAAAGCGCCCACCCGATAGCCCGGTCGCGTGCCCATTGCCTTGCGAATAGGCCGTCCAGGCGAGGCCGACTGCCGCGAGCGTGATCGGCAACGGATTTTCGACCACGGAGGTACGAAGCCGGCGCAGAAACTCCGCCCCGCTATCCCCCCGCAGGCGCTCCAACGCCGTGTTGACCAAGCCCTCCAGGGAAATTCGTTCTTCGAGCTCGGACAATGTCTCATCGAGCGCGGCCCGATTGGCAGCAAGCATGGACTCGATGGTATCGATGCCGGCGTCCGCCTCGGCGCGTTCGGCATGCCGAATGGTCGCTTCTCTGTTCATCGCGTGTGCTCCTGCATGACTCGGCGGTCCTCTCTAAGAGATGCCGCGGTGGTTCTCGGCGCGAGATGCTTGGCCTTGAGCTTGTTGCGCCCGACGATCAGAAAGATGATGGCCACGATCGCCGCCGCGCTGCCGACAATAAGCGCCGCCTGCCAGGGTTCCATCGCCCGAGCGAGTCCGAATACGCCCGCAACCAGCAGCACGGTCAAGGCGGGTATGCCGAGCACGGCCCCGATGAGCAACGAAACGGCGCCACTTTGCGCCTGGCCAATTTTCTCCGCGACTTCGGCCCGCACGAGCGTCACCTCGTTGTGCACGAGACTCGATGTCTCCTGCATGAGCTCGGAGAAAAGCCGTACCACCGAGGGGCTGCTGCGCTTGATTTCGGAGGTGGGCTCCGGCCCAGCCTCGACGTGCTCTTTGAATGCCTGCTGTACCATTAGCGGGTCTCCTGTGGATGTGTGGGCGGTGCATGCACCGTGCTCGGCGGTGGCGTCGGCGCGGGCGCGCCGGGAGAGGCTACGTAAGAGGATTCGCCGCCGGCAGGCGCCTCGGCCTCGTCATGCTCCGCGCTGGCTTTGACGAAGCGCGTGAGGAGAAAGCCCGCCGCGATCGCGCCACCGAACAGCAGCGCTGGATTGCGCCCCGCGGTATCCCGCGCCGCGCGCAGCAAATCATCGACATCGCCCTCGGCGAGCCGATTCGAGAATCGGCTCAAGCCGTCGGCCGCCGAGCGCAGGTACTGCGAAAGCTGCTGTTGGTCGCGCTTTTGCAGATTGTCGCTGGTCTCGTGCAAGGCCTCGGCGGCGCGGCGTGTCTGCTCCGCGGCGATTCCCGCTCCCTCGGCCGCCGCGGCCTCTCCCTGCGCGCCCATCTTGCGGGCATAGGCCTTCGCCTGCTCGGAGGTTCGAGCCGCGGCGCGTTCGGCCTGCTCCCCGGGTCCATCATGGTCTGTGCTCATACGCTCACCTAGTGGGGTTAATTCCAGCTTTCTCGCGGCCATGCGCTGGAAGAGCTGTTCCTGATCTTCCAGCGTCAGACTCGCGCGCGCTTTCGAAAAGAGCTCGCGCTCTTCCCTTTCGATATGCTGCTCGAGCTCGCTGTCGAGAATCTCGACGCTGCGCGTCCATGCCTCGGAGCCGGGCACCGCCTGTTCCATCTGCAAGAGCAGCGCCCGAAACACTTTATGGTCGGCAATGGATTCATCCACGCGCAGGTCCTTCCCGTGCGGGTCGCGCAGCGCCGGATAGAAAATCTCCTCTTCGATCCGGGTATGCACTTCGAGCTCATCCTTTAGCCGCCGAAAGAGTCGGCGTTGCTCGGCGCTGTCCCTGGCTTGGCGCAATTGGCTCATTCGATGGACCGCGTGCTGGTGGTCCCCGTGCAGTAATCGAATCGTTTCCATGATATTTTCTCCAGGCCGGATGCGTTTGTGTCCTTACGGAAGATATAGAGAAAGAGACCCGGCCCGAGTTCCCTGCGCCGCATGGAATCAACGCGCTTCCGCGGCGGTCTGAGCATTTGAGTAGCGCGAGCGCTCGAACGTCAGGAACGCGCCTTCGTGCGGCCGGCATTTGACCGGTCGACGGTCGAGCGGGTACACAGTGCAGGCAAGTCAACGAGCGGCCGCGCGAGCGGTTAGCCGCGTTATCCGTCAACACATTTCGTAGGGAATTTCCCCATGCTGCCGGCGCTTCGGACAGCCATGTCTCGGGCCGACCGCGCGGTAGCGTGCCATTGGAGAAGGAACGCCAACCATGGCAATTGTTGATCCGCTTCAACGCACCGGACGTCTGGGAGGGGGCATCCTCGAGGATCTGAAGCGCCGGTTTCCTTGGTACGGCGACGACTTGCGCCAAGGGTTACACCCCAAGGTACTCGCCTCCGTGCTCTTTCTCTTTTTTGCCGCCCTCGCGAATGCGGTGGCTTTCGGAGGCCTGACCGAAGTCGTCACCGACGGGGCCATCGGCACTGTCGAAATGATTGCCGTCACCGCCGCGGGCGGCGTCGCCTTCGCGCTCTTCTCAGCGCAGCCCCTCATCATCCTCGGAGGCACGGGGCCGATCGTCATCTTCACCGGTCTGCTCTATGCGGCCTGCCAGCGGCTCGGGATCCCCTTCCTGCCCACCTATGCATGGACCGGAATCTGGTCGGGCGCCTTCCTCGTTATTCTGGCAGTGACGGATGCAAGCGCCATAATGCGCCTGTTCACCCGCTTCACTGACGAGATCTTTGCCGCCCTTATCGCGGTCATCTTCATCGTCGAGGCCGTGAAGATGGCCATCGTGCCGGCTTTCAGCCACAGCGGTAATCCCACCCTCGATCTCGCGAGCCTCGTTCTCGCCGTCACGGCCTCTGGCTTCGCGCTCGCAATGAAGCAGTTCACACGAACGCCCTATCTGAGACGCACGATCCGCACACTCGTGTCGGACTTCGGCCCGGTGCTGGCCATCGTTATCGCGACAGCCTTCTCTCTCCTTTACGCCGACGTCCCTTTCAAACGGCCCGAAGTGCCCGAGGAGCTCGCAACCACGACCGGCCGTCCCTGGATCGTCGACTTGATGAGCATTCCCACATGGGCGATCTTCGCGACCATCATCCCGGCGCTCATGGCGACGATCCTGCTGTTCCTCGACCAGAACATCACCGCGCGCTTGGTCAATAACCCCGCCAGATATCGGTTCACCAAGGGCGGAGGCTTCCACCTCGACCTGCTTGTGCTCGGTTTCATCGTCGGCGGCGCTTCCGTCTTCGCGCTACCGTGGATCGTCGCCGCCACCGTGCACGCGCTCAATCACATCAACAGCCTAGCGGAGACAGAAGTCGTCGAAATCGACGGCCAATCGCGCGAGCGTATCGTGGGTGTGCACGAGAACCGTGTCTCCGCCCTGGCCATCCACCTGCTCATCGGCGCATCGATCCTGCTGCTGCCGCTGGTCAAGCAGATCCCAATGGCCGTTTTGTTCGGTCTCTTCCTCTACATGGGATTCGTCACTCTGACGGGGAATCAGTTCTTCCAACGCGTCACCCTTTGGGTCACCGACCCGCAGCTCTACCCGAACACCCACTATGTGCGCAACGTGCCCCCCCGGGTCATCCATCGATTCACCGCCATCCAGGCCGCGTGCTTCGCGGCGCTCTGGGCTCTGAAGGCGAGCGCCTTAGGCCTCCTCTTCCCGATACTGATCGCCTTGCTCGCACCGCTGCGCTTCCTGCTGAACCGCTTCTTCAAATCCGAACACCTGGAGGCTCTGGACGCGGCGGAGGACATGGATGAAGCCGAGCTTACCGTCCACTGAGCGATGCTTCCGGCTCCCCTGACTCGGCGCCCCGAGAACGACATCGGGGACACCGGGCGGGCGAACCGCCGCACGGAAATTCCATGAAGCCTCCGCCGTCTGAGCGAGCTCAATCGACGGCTCGCCCTCCGGCGCATCGAACGCCGTGCAGCGCCGGGCACATACCTGCTACTCACAATAGATGAGGGCGGCTGTGCGCCGAGAAAGCATTTCTCCGCTCAGAGGCGCTCGAGAGCCAAGGCGATACCCTGCCCACCGCCGATACACAAGGTGACGACACCACGGCGAATATCATCCCGAGCCATCGAATACACGAGCCGGGTCGTGAGGATCGCCCCCGTCGCGCCGATCGGATGACCGTGCGCAATGGCACCGCCTTCGACGTTGACGATGTCCTCGGAGAGCCCGAGATCGCGCGTGACCGCGATCGCGATGGCGGCGAAGGCCTCGTTGATCTCGATTCGCTCGATATCGCCGATCGACCAGCCGGCGCGCTCCAGGGCCTGCCTCACGGCAGGCACCGGCGCGAGCCCGAAGAAACCGGGCTCGACGGCGCCGATGCCGTAGCTGACCAGCCGGGCGAGCGGCTCGAGGCCCTGTTGCTCGGCCCAGCCACGCTCGGCCACGACCATTGCCGCCGCCGCGCTGTTCAGCCCCGGAGCGTTGCCGGCGGTGATGGTGCCGTCCTTGCGAAACGCCGGGCGCAGCTTGGCCAAGCCTTCCAGCGTCGTATCGGCCCGGCCCGCCTCATCACGCGCGAAATGCACGGTCTCTTTCCTGCCCGGCACCTCCACAGGCACGATCTCGGTGTCGAACTTGCCGGCGGCCTGCGCTTCGCCGAACCGCTGCTGACTGCGCATGGCCCAGGCATCCTGCTGCTCCCGGCTGATGGCGTACTCCTTGACCAGATCCTCCGTATGCCACCCGGAGTGCTGCTCGGAGAAGGCATCGTTGAGCCCGTCACGCAGCATGCTGTCGTAGATGTGCGCGTTTCCCATGCGATGACCCCAGCGCCCGCCGAGATCCACATACGGCGCCTGGTCCATGTTCTCCATGCCCCCGGCGATGGCGCAATCGACCAGCCCCAACATCACTTCCTGGGCAGCGCTCGCAATCGCCTGCGCGCCCGAACCGCAGACGCGGTTGACGGTCATCGCCGGCACCTCGACCGGCAGGCCGCCGTTGATCGCCGCCTGTCGCGCGGTGTTCATTTTCGCCCCGGCCTGCACCACCTGTCCCATGACAACGCCATTGACCGCCCGGGGCTCCAAAGCGCTGCGCTCCAAGGCGCCACGAATCGCCACGGCGCCGAGCTCCGGCGCCGGGAGCCCCTTGAGCGTACCCCCGTAGGTACCGATCGCCGTGCGCACGGCATTGCAGATAACCACCTGGCTCGATCCATTCATCGCCTCAACCTCCTCGCGTTGCCTACCTGCCGGCGCGCGCCGCGCCTGCCGGGGGCCGCGGTTATCGCGGCGTCATCGAAACCCCAACGCCCCCGCTATTGCGCCTGAAATCGGCTTCCGCGCTCGATCGCCTCACGCAGGTCGTCGGGATCCAAATCGGGGAACTGCCGAAACAGCTCGTCGCAGCTGCGCTTATCTCCCATGATCGCGCAGACGTCGGTCACGCTCAACGTGGTGCCGGGAACCCGCCAGTTGGCGTCACGTCCCCAGCGTTTAGCAGCCGGCCAACTCGCCCACTTGCTTGCTCTCATCGATCCGACCTCCCAAACGCTTCGAGGCAAGTGCTCGCCCAGTGCACTTCGCGGCGGCGCTGAGCACGCATGGACCGCCGCGCCGAATGTCTACGGTGAGACTCTTCATAGCGGTCAGGGTTCAGTCTTGTCATGAACGGAGAATGCAGCTAGCGTCGGGGCCAGCTTAGAGGCAGTGACTACGATGGATAAGATCGAAGACTACCTGCGCCGCTGTCGGGAGCTGAGCACGTTTTGCTACGAGAACGGCTGGATCGACAACGACACCCTGCGCTGGGAGGTACTCAGGCGCACTGCGGATGGCCTGGAGGTAAGCGTGACTTTCGATGAGGTCACGACGCAGGGCGGCGGCTGCGTCGCCCGCCACATCGAGCGTTTCGGCCGCGTGGGCCTGCAATTGGACGCCACCGGGGAAGTCATCGCCGGGCAAACATGCTGAGACGGCGCGGAGCGAACGATTCCCTCCGCCCGGCGACGGCCGCGCCAAAAGAACGTGCGCCGAGCACCAGCGGAACATCATCCCCGCGCTGCGACCCGGCACCGCTGCCCGCGACCGACAGACTCAACGATGCAGCATCGTCTCCGGTCCCTCATCGAGGGGCAACTCGAACTCGGAGCGATCTCCGGGCGGCCAGAGTAGCGTCATGCTGTGCAGCAATAGCACCATCACCGCCGGCAGCACCGCCTCTTGCGGCAGATCGTGCGGCACGCTGGTCAGCGGAAAGCCTTGCACTTCATTGGTGGCGGCGACCATCAGCATCTGATGATGGCGCTCCAGAAGCACCCGCCAAACTTCCGGATCCAGGTCCTCCCAGGTCTGCGCAACCGGTCGCTCGGAAAAGGCCTCTATAGCCTCATCGGCCTGCCCTGCAAGGGTTTTGTTGTAGGGGAGGTGGCGTATTTCATGCAATCGGGGGCGCAGGATATCGTTCACCGGCCAGAGGATTTCCAGCACGCGCATCCCGCCGAGCTGATCGAATTGCATCTCGGTAAGCGGCTTGTCCAAAACCGATTCGAAGTAGGCTTTTGCAAGCTCGACATTCTTCATGGGGGCCTCCATTGCAATCATCGGGACGCCGCCACTTCTTTGCGCGACGCCGCAGCCGGCTCGGCGCTAGGCACTCTGGGGTCGCGGCAGCGGCGCCGGCGGCCATTGCATTGCAATGGTGCAGCACATCCCAGGGCCGCTCAACCGGCGGCATCGTCCACGCCCCGGCGACCCCGAGCCCGCTTGAAGGCTACCCGGAGCCGACGCGCGGAACGCGATCGTGGCGCTGAGTCTCTCCTTTTAGTACCTTGCGTAAAGAGCCGTGATCATACGCCCTGCATTTCAGGGCAGGTCACGGTTGCCGTGCGCGGACGGGGCACGGGAGAGAACGCGCAGGCTAGGAGGGAGCCACATGCAATGGCGCTGCCGACGTATTGCTCGAGCGGTGTTTGGACTGATCCCGCTTATTGTGCTGACGCTGCTGCCCGCTTCGAATCCCGCCACCGCGAAAGAGCAAAGCGCCGCGACGCCCCTGTCGCGATACGAGGCCGCCCTTCAGAGCCTCGAGTCCAATCAACTGCAACGCTTTCGCGAGCAGGCCGCGCAGCTCGAAGCCTTCCCACTCTACCCGTACCTGCGCTATGCGGAGCTTCGTCACCGGTTGAAATCGGTTCCGCGCGAGGCGGTGGAATCCTACCTGAAACGCTACGCCGAGCTGCCGGTAACGCCTCTGCTGCGCACGGCTTGGTTGCGTGAGCTCGCCAGACGCGGGGACTGGCCGGCATTTCTGGCAAGCGACCGGAAGGGACAGAACGTCTACGTGCGCTGCGCCCGGGTGCAAGCTGATCTCGCCGTGGGCCGTGAGGCGCGAGCGATCGCCGAGGCCAAGCGGCTATGGCCGGTGGGGTATCGCCAACCGCAGAGCTGCAACGCCGCTTTCGATTTATTGGAAAAAACCGGTGTGCTGACGCGTGAGCGCGTCGAGGAGCGGATTCTGCTGGCCCTGAAGGCCGGTCACGACCGGTTCGCCGCGGAACTGCTTGAGCGGTTGCCGGCATCCGAGCGGGACAAAGCCGCGCATTGGCTCAAAGTCTATCGCCACCCCGAGACTAGCCTTGAAGGCCCGCTGCCCGGACCCGAGGAAATGCAGGCGCAGCTGCTTCTCGCCGCCTTCGGCCGTCTGGCCCGCGCCGAGCCGGGCAAAGCCTATCATTTGTGGACGCGCCTCGAGGCCAAGCATCGCTGGGCGGAGAAGATGGCCGGTCCGATCCAGCGCGTCATCGCCTTACACGCCGCCTATCAGGCTTTGCCAAGCGCCGGTGAGTGGCTGCGCGCGCTCCCCGAGACGCAAGCGGATGCGCGCGTTCATGCCTGGCGGGTACGCAGCGCTCTGCGCGCGTCCGATTGGCCGAAAGTGGCCCATGCCATCGAAGCCATGCCTGCCGAGCAACAAGACACCGCCGTGTGGCGTTACTGGCAAGCCCGGGCGCTGAAAGAGCTGGGGCAAACGGAGACGGCCGAGCGCCTTTACCGCACCATCGCCGGACGGTTCTCCTATTATGGATTCCTGGCGGCCGATGCGATTGCCACGCCGTACCGCTGGGGAGCCGCCGTGCCCCCGGCGGACCCCGCCCGCAAGCGCGAGCTGGGCCGAAAAGAGAGTCTGCGGCGAGCCGTGCTGCTGCACCGGGCCGAGCAGCACGAGTTCGCGCAGCGCGAGTGGCGCACCCTCATCGATCGGCTCAGCGTGCGCGAGCGCGTGGCGGCGGCCCGCACGGCGGAGGATGAAGGCTGGCCCTGGGCAACGCTCTATGCGGCCGCGACGGCCGGCGTGAACAACGCCTCTTTTCTGCGCTTTCCGCTGGGCTACTTGCGCGAGGTACGCGCCAGCGCGCAAGCGAGCGGCATCGATCCCGAATGGCTTTTGGCGCTCATGCGCCAGGAGAGCGCCTTTCGCAGCAGTGCCTGCTCGCATGCCGGGGCCTGCGGGTTGATGCAGCTGATGCCGGCGACGGCACGCTGGGTGCTTGCGCGCCAGGGAAAGAACACCTCCGAGCCGAGCGCAACCATCAGCGATCCCGCCAACAGCATCGCCGTGGGCGCGCATTATCTGTCCTATCTGCGCAAACGCTTCTCCAGCCACATACTGGCATTGGCCGCCTACAACGCCGGCCCCGGCAATGTCGCCAAATGGGTGGACACGCAGGAGCCGCCGGTGGGAAGCGCGCGCTGGATCGAAACGCTTCTCTACGGTGAAACACGTCGCTATCTGAAGGCCGTGCTCTTCAACAGCACGGTCTATCGCCTGCGGCTCAATAACCGGACCGTGCGCGTTGCCGAGCTTTTACGAAAGGAGCGTGCGCACCGCGAGCGGCTTGCGTTGGAAGAGCTTGCCGACGAGTAGGCGCATTCCATCCGCTCAGCACCGGAGACCATCGCACGCAGCGCGGCGGGTACCAACCGCCGCGCCGAGGCGAGCGGTTGCCAGCAATTCCGGCCGCGCCGGGAGAACTGGCGACCTACGCCGTTCCATGCGAAGGTGCATACCCCCCCAGCAAGCCAATTGCCGGCATCAGTGTGCCGCGTCGCTCTGATCGTTCAATCGAAACGTAGGAAACGATTCGTTGTATGAGCCATTCCATGCATGCGGGGGACCCGCTAGACAACTCGCGCCCGGCAATAGATCACCTGCTCCAGCCCGATGCACCGGTCTGACCCCTGCCCTGAAAGGGTCGGCCTCGATGGCGGTAAAGCGCCCCGGGAATCGCGCGCGGCCAACGCGCTCGGCTCGTCGCTCGGCACAATCTTCTGGATCGTGCTGGCGCTGATTTTGGCCGGTGGATACCCGCCCGGCGCTGCCGCGGCGGATACTCTGCAGATCAAGATCTCCGGTATCGAAGGCAAGCTCTTGGACAATGTACGGGCGTTTTTGAGCATCGCCCGAGAGAACACGGCCGTTGAAGAGGACATCCCCGATCGCAAGGTGGAAGAACTGCACCGACAAGCGGGCGGCGAGATCCGACAGGCGCTGCAGCCGTTCGGCTATTACCGACCCGATATCGATACCCGTCTCAAAAAAAAGAACGGTGTTTGGCATGCGCGCTACAAGATAAGCAAAGGCCCGGCGATCACGATCCGCCACCTCGAGATCCGGCTGACCGGGGAAGGCCGCGACGAGCCACCGATAAGAAAGGCACTCAAGTCGGTGAACATCGCCGTGGGCCAGCGACTGCGCCACCAGCGCTATGAAACGCTCAAGCAGAACCTGCTCAATACCGCCTACGCAATCGGCTACCTCGACGTCAAATACAGCCGCAGTCAGATCCTGGTGGAACCCGATGACCAAAGCGCAAAAATCTATCTTATTCTGGATACCGGGCCGCGCTATTATTTCGGTGATATCACCATCGAGCAGGACATTCTCAATCCGGAGTTCGTCGACAAATTCGTGCAAATCGAGCGCGGAGATCCCTTCAAGAGCAATCGGCTGCTCGATCTGCAATTTGCGTTGACGGACAGCAACTACTTCAGTCAGGTGGAGCTCCAGACACCTCGCAACGAGGCTCAGGAGCGACATGTGCCGGTCGTGGTCAGGACCACACCGAAAGAATCGCAGAAATACCGGGTCAGCGTGGGTTTCGGCACGGACACGGGCCCACGGCTGGGGCTCGGGGTGCTGTTTCGCCGGGTGACACGCAGCGGCCACCAATTCCGGACCGATCTGGAGGTATCGCTCATAACGACCCGGCTCGGCTCACAGTACAAGATTCCGATCGGCAACATCGCCAGCGAATATCTGGATTTCACCGCTTCCATCGAAAGAGCCATCATCGCCGATGCCACTTCCTTGCAATACACGGTCGGCAGCAGCCTCAATCAGGACTGGCTGGGCGGGCGGCGACGGCTGTCACTGGCTTTCCGGCGCGAGCAATTTTCGTTCGGGAACAATCCCACGCAAAACGCGAATTTGCTGATGCCCGGTATCACGTATACTCGCCAGGTCGCCGACGACCTGCTGTTCACGCGCAAGGGGTATAGCGTCTCGTTGGATCTGCACGGCGGCGCCGAGCCCGCGTTCTCAAGCACGAACTTCCTGCAGGCGCACTTGAGCGGACACGCCGTGCTGCCCTGGGCGAAGCGCGGCCGCTTATTGCTGAGAGCGGAATACGGGGCCACGGCCACCACCGACTTCAACAAGCTGCCGCCCTCGCAGCGGTTTTATGCCGGCGGTGCGCGCAGCGTACGCGGCTATGCATTTCGTACCTTGAGCCCGGAAAACGCCGATAATGATGACATCGGCGGGCGTTACCTAGTGGTGGGCAGCATTGAGGCGGACTATTTGCTTAT
>NZ_JBXWZQ010000152.1:0-8154 GCF_059432795.1 Nitrococcus sp.
TTGACGTCGCCGACCACCAACACGGCGCACGGGGCGAGCTCATCCACGATAGGCTCGAAGCGGCGCATGATCTCAGCGGTCTGAACCGCGTGTGAGCCTGAACCGACTCCCAGCGAGATATCCGGTATCGGCAAGTCCAGAGCCTGGAAGTGCTGGTCGTTCATCGCAACGTCGTAATGCTGCCCGGTATGCAAAAGGCGCGTGGGCACACGCGGCTGCGCTCGCGCGAACGCCTCCAGCAACGGCGCCATCTTCATGTAGTTGGGTCGGGCGCCGATGACGCACAGGATCTCAGGTCGGCTAGAATCAGCAAATGCCATTTGCTTGGCGCTCTGCTGGCCCATCGACGCACCTCACTTAGCCGATCCCATAAAGCCTGGCCCTTAGAAACTCGTGCGGATTCCCGCCGTCACCGCATTCTCTTGGAATGCAAAAGCGCCCCCACTCGAGTCACGCGTCTGATGACGGTAATCAATGCTAGCGCTTGTAGACGGACCGAGATCGCGGGCCAGTCCCAGTTTTGCATGCCAGAACGTATTCTGGCCGACCGCGCGCAGGGGCTCGATTTCCCTGACACCTGCGGAAGCGTTGAACTGTAAGTTCGCCTTGAGTTGCCAACTCCAGCCTATGGTCACGCCCTGCTGACGGGATTCGGAACCGTCGCGTTCGATCGTTCGCCGCAGAAATGAATACGCGAGGCTCACCGAATGCCTCGCCGACAGCAAAGTGACGGAAGCTTGCCCCCGGCGGAGGACGAAGAAGTCCTGGACCGCTTCCGGCCTTAATACCGTGATCTGATCGATCGGCTGACAGGCGGGATCCGCAGGTGGGCAGTCCGGCGAAAAGAGGGGTATCGTGCCAACGTCGGCCAGGATGACGTTACGCAAGCTCGCAATGCGTTGCGTGAAATTCGCCTGCCATAACGTCGTGCGCCTTCGGTAGCGAAGATCCAAGTCGATTGTCTCGCCAAAAAAACGCCTGCCGTAGCGGGCTGACAGACTCGCCCGTTCGTTGGGAGCCCAGTTAAAGCCAACATTCCAAATAGGGCCATCGATCGAATTGCGAATCGATTGGAAATCGTTGTCCTGATAGCCGCCGGTCGCGGATACGGACAGGTGTGGAGTAAGCCGATAGCCAAGCGTAGCGGTGGCCTCGTTGAAGGTACCGGATCCGAACCGACCGACACCAGCGCCACCGCCGCCGCCACCGCCAGTAAAGCCACCGCTTCCGAAGCCTTGGGACCGCTGTGTTCGCGTCCGACTGGCGTTCAAGGACCAGAGCAGAGGTCCGAAAGCATCACCATTTTGTAAAGTGGCGCTGAATTGGTTGGTTTGGCTATCGGCTATGTCCCCACGATCGATAAAGACGCGGTCATGGCTGTAACGCAGTGTGGATTCGGCGTATGAGCCAAAACGGTTTTTGAAATAAGGACTCGCCGAGACGACCGTAACCGAGGTGAGGTTCGTAAAGCCCGCCGTATTATCAATCCCGATCGGGCCGGTCAAATTGCTAGCGAATTGCCTGCGTCGGGCACGGGCGTCGAAAAACAGATGCTGATCGACCAGTTCTGTAGTTCCATTCGCATTTAGCTGGTGAAAAATCCTGGTACGGTTGCGTCCTCGACCGCCCTCAACAACGCCTGAGCCATCGAGAGCAATTATACCGTCCAACGTGTAAGAGAGGTTTCCACTGGTTCGGGCCCCCCGTCCCCTGATGTCTACCCCAGGAGACACTCGCGTCACGAAACCCGCCGCGCCATCCGGTCGCAAAGTGACGTTGTCGGTGAGCGTCTCGCTCGCTGCAATTCGCGGAGTCACCTCCCAGTTTGCACTCGCGGGCCATGGCACACTTGCCACGGCAGCAAGTAAACCGACTGTAGAGATTGCACCGTGCCTAGCACCCCTCCTTGGCATAAAGCGTTGTTCAGCTCTTATGGTAACCGTAGCCGTATCCGTAGCCATACCCGTAATCGACACCCGGTAGGTGGCGTGCCTTGTTCAGGAGAGTCATGACTACATCACACGGCTTTAGCTGCTCCAGCGCACCGCGCACCGCGGGCTCGGGGACGCGCTCGGCCTCAATTACTAAAATGACTTGCCCCATATGGGCTGCAAGCACACTCGCCTCGGAGGTTGCCAGCAAAGGCGGAGAGTCGAATAGCACGATTCGGTCCGGATAACGCTGTGCCATTTCCGCAGTAAGCGAAGCCATTGCCTCGCTCGCGAGAAGCTCGGTGGAGTGCCTATGATTGGTACCTGCCGTCACGATACTCAAATTCGGAACACTTGTCCTTACAATAGCGTCGGCGAGATCGATATCCTGGCCACTGAGCACATCGAGCAAACCGACTTCCCCTTGGACGCCGAGATAGGTCGGGATCGCTGGGCGCGCAACGTCAGCATCAACGAGCAATACAGTATGGTCCACCTCATGGGCTATACTGAGTGCCAAATTGATGGTGCAGAAGCTCTTGCCCTCCCGCGGTAGTGCGCTGGTAATCATCACCAGGTTGCCAGAACGTACAAAATCAGATCGAGTTCCAAATGCATTATTGATAATCGGGCGCTTGAGCATCCGGAACTCTTCCGCTAACTGGCTGCGGGTATCCTCAGGAGTAAGCAAACCTTGACTCTTCATGCGCTCTATATCCAGCACATGGATACCGGGCCCTTCGCTCGCCGGCACTTTGGGAGGATGTTTGGCTGCTGCATCCGGTGGCACCGCGCCCTGCTTGGCTTTGGGGGCGTTCCGCTCGCTAGGCTCTCGCACCGGTTGCCGATTCCGACCGGTCTTTTTTAGCGCCTTCTCAATGGTGTTCATGCCCCCTCCCTCTCCCTGAGGTCTTCAAAATGAAAAATTCTCAACTGGCCAGATAAAACGTAGCGAGCGAGCCGAATGCGAGCAGCAGCGTAACCGAGCCCAGGGCATACGCCGTTAGCCCCCTGCGGCGTGCACGAATCATTTGCCGCGTCTCGTTGAGTGAAATCGCCCCGAGGAACGGTCGATCGCTAATGCGCTCCAGAGCTTGTCGCGACATGATCATTGGACGCAGCTGTCCGAGCAGGAAGGCAACCCCAATACCAGCTGCAACGGCAACCAGAAGGATCCCAGAGGAGAACAGAACGCGCTGCGGTCCAGCAGGCGTTGACGGCACATGTGGTGGGTCAACTACGCGAAAATCGACCGTTTCGCTGCGACTTTGTACAACCCCAGACAACATTGCCTTCTCGCGGCTCTCGAGAAGTTTCTCGTAGTTCCTTTTAATGACGCTATAATCTCTCGTGAGACTTTTGTACTTAGCTTGAATCGCCGGAATCTTATCAACCGCCGCTTTGAGCTTGTTATAACGCTGTTGATACTCGTCCACTCGCGCCTGCAGGGAGGCGACCTCACTCTCCGCCTCGGCAAGCGCAAACTGCAGTTGCTGAATGTAGGGGCTGGCACCTGTCGGATCCAAATCCATGCCACCACCGCTCACTTGTCTCTTTCTCTCCGCAAGCTCCTGCTTACGCTGCGCGCGCAGCGCACCCAGTGCCCGCTTGGTAGCAAGCACGTCCGGGTGCTGCGCAGTATATCTCATTCGCATCTCGTCGAGATTTATTTCCATGGCGGCGATGCGACCGTCGAGACTTGACCTAAATTCTTTTTGAGCCCCTCCTTCCCCTCCTGCCCCTTCACCACCGCCCTCGGGGGTGGCCAAGAGGACAGGCTCCGTTCCCTGCAAACGGCCGTTGAAGCTATCGCGTCGCCGCACGGCTTCGTCCAATTCAAGCTTAGCCTGCTCAAGCTGCTGCTGCATCTGCTGCAACTGCGCGTAATAGTCGCTCTCCTCCTGACCGGGAATCATCCCGACATGTTCGCGCTTGAATTCCTTGATGCGCTCCTCCATTACCTCGAGCTTTTGTTTGTATGATTGCACCTGCTGGTCGAGAAACTTGCTCGACGAAGTGAGATCTTTACGCGTGTTGCCGAGGCTGCTTTCTACGAACATGTTCAGCGTTGCCTGAACAACCCGCTGCGCGATCCGCGGGTTGGGATTTTCGTAGGAAAGGGTATACAGGTTCGAACGGCCTGCGCTGGCTAGCTTTATTTGCTCAGAGAGACTATTTATGACGCCCTCTAGTTGCTCGGATGTCTTTGCAGAGAGGTCAAGATCGGTGCGCCGCGCCACTTCCTCCAGATTCGGTCGACTGAGCAGCGTTCGGGTCATCATGTGAACCTGCTCATTGACAGGTGGGCGCACGGTTAGATCCTTGAGCAGAGGAGAAAGCAACGTTTGAGTGTCAACATAGACTCGTGCTGAGGCTTTATACTGATCGGGTAGCTCATAGACCCAACTCCAGCCGAGTACCGCAACAAGCCATGCAACCGCTAGGCAGTACCAGCGGTAGCGCCAAGACGCCCGAGCATACTCCATTATTTGGGCAAAGATCTGATCCATAACTCCTAGACCTTGGCTCACACTCCATGCGAAGCGGAACGTTCAGGACTTGATATGCACCACGTTGCTATAGAAGCGACTGCGGTATAATGAGCACATCTCCCGGTAATATCTCAACATTAGCCGAAATATCGCCACCTTTGAGCAAATCATCGAGACGCACCGCATACTGCTGGCGCTCACCCCCCACAGTACGCACGAGGGTTGCGTCGTTACCATCAGCAAACTCGGTCAGACCGCCCACGGCAATCATAACGTCCATGAGGGTCATGCCCTTGCTAAACTGCAAGGCCTGCGGCTCCGCGGCCTCGCCAAGGACCCGGATCTGGCGGTTGTAGGGCCCCACGAACCCCGAGAGAATTACGGTGACTACCGGCTCCTTGATATAGCGAGACAGCGCCTTCTCCAGATCACGGGCAAGCTGGACTGACGTCCTTCCTGTAGCAGGCACACCTTCTACGAGGGGTGTATTGATGCGTCCATCTGGCGGCACCACAATCGTCTGCGACACCTCAGGGTTACCCCAAACGACGATCTCCATCGTATCGCCTGGACCGATAATATATCGATCAGGCGCTCTCTCTTTGGCGATCGTCGGTGCCGGTGGGTGGCTCAATGAGTTACAGCCCGATAACGTCGCTACAGCCAGAGCGACCGCCAGACAAGCCATAACAGTCTTTCTTCTCCTTGGCACGGCGAACCCCCGTTCCATCTTCGCGCCGGCTGTTACCACCGGTTTACCTATGAGTCTCAAAGTATGCGTTCTTGTCACTTAATCGTATGGGACGGCCTGGTGAGAGGTCGACACCCTCCATCAAGAGGGGCGCCTGTAGGCGGGTAAGCGACCCCCGCGATTACTACACTATCGGATTTTCAATTACAACCTTTAGGCCAACTCATTCACTATCCACGTGCGCCCACCCAAATTTTCAAAAGGAGAAACGTATTTTATATTTTGCTGAGATATATTTTTATCATCAAATTCCATAGCTTACAGGTTTTCCAGGAGAGCCTGGGCGTCGCTCCTCTCCGGGAAGCTATTCCCCTTGGCCAATAAACTTTCCAGCTCCTGACGTGCCGCCGACTGCTGGCCAGCACGAGCCAAAGCGGCCGCATAGTGATACCGAACGGTAGCCGAATCACCTAGGCGCTTACGCGCGGATTTCAGCAACTCCATTCCCGGCTTGATCTGACCGTCCTCGACCAGTATCCAGCCCCAGGTATCCTGCAACGCGGGGTTCTGCGGGTGCAGCTGATTCGCCTTTCTCGCGAGCGACATCGCCTGTGCGCGGTCGTGAGGCCAGCTCGCCAGCGCGAGATTATTGAGAACGGCAGCGTCCTGCGGATGGACCGCGATCACCTTCTTGTACACCTCGGCCGCCTCCCTATTACGGCCCATCAACAGATAGCGATCGCCTAGTTCGCGCGCCACTCGCAGGTCCTGAGGGCGCGCTTCCAGCCACCCGGCCAAACCCTCGACGCTTGCCTCTTGCGCACCTGAGTTCCATTGCAGGCGCGCCAGCATGCGCACCACGGCCCGGGATCGAGGATGCGCCTGCGCGGCCGAGCGTAACGTTTCGATGGCTTGAGGCACGTTGGACTGCTGTACGCGGATCTGCGCTTCCAACAGTGAACCCAACGCAGTGTTCGGGTTCTGTTGATCGATCTCTTGCACAAGGGCCAACGCCCGAGTGAAATTCTTCGCTCGGGCCTCCAGCTCGATCAATGCCACCGTAACGCCCTTATGACGCGGGCTGAGCTCGCGCGCCTCGGCCAATGCTTTTCTTGCACCGTCCGTATCGCCTGCTCGCTCGCGTGCCCGCGCAAGCTGCACTCGGGCCGGGATAAAATCGGGGTGGGTGTCGATCAGCTCCTGATAGACATTCGCAGCCGCCCGAGACTTCCCTTGCGCCAACAAGGCCACACCTCTGATGTAGCGCAGGCCCACGTGGTCCGGATTGGCCCGCAGTGCCTTTCCGGTAGCCAGTTGCGCTTGCCGCGTTTTCCCTTGAGCAAGCAGTTCCCTGGCATACAACCCGGCGGCGATGGCGGATCGCGGATTGTCCTTGGCGGCCTGCTCGAGCCAACCGAGAGCTTTCGCCCGATCGCCGGCCCGCACAGCGAGACTCGACAGCGCCAGCTCGGTTTGCAAGTGGCCAGGATGAACCTCCAATACGGTTCGATAATGTTCGTTCGCCGCGGCGATATTCTGATCCTGCGTATCCAGCACGGCGAGACCGTGGTGTCCGCCGATGCTGGTGCGATCTTTCCTCACCGCAAGCTCAAACGCTTCACGTGCCGCATCGCGCCGCCCATCCAGAAGAAAAACCAGCCCACGCAATACATGCGGGAGGTCACTTTCACTCGCTTTCTTCTCTACCCGATCGATGGCTTGCAGCGCTTGCTCAAACTGCCGCTTGGCGATGAGCGTACGCACGAGCACAACATCGGCACGGATATCCTCCTCGTCAAGTTGCGAGGCGATATCCAGCTCTTCGATCGCTTGCTGCGTCTCGCCGGTCTGCAGCAGCACATTGGCCAGCGCCATGCGCAATGTCGCGCGATCGGGTGCCCGCGCCACGGCCTGCTCGAAGTATTGCCGTCCGGCCGCACTATCGCCTGCCGACAGTGCAGCCTGACCGATCGCCGCCAGCACCTTCGGGTCCTCGATGTCCAGCCCTTGCAGCTGTCGCAGGGTCTTCACGGCTGCGTCGTTGCCGCCGACCTGGGCTTGACTGAGCGCTAGTAGCACTTTTACCCGCACGGCCTCAGGGTGCTTTTGTAGAAACCGGGAAAATTGCTGGATCGCCTGCTCATAGTTGTGCTGCGCGTAATGGGTCAATCCGAGCCAAATAATGGTAGGATCAAATTCGGAATCGGCCCGCAATGCATCGTGGTAAGCAACCGCCGCATCATCGAAACGCCCCTGACGAAATCGCAGGAAGCCGAGCAAATGATTCGCCTGCGCCGAGGAAGGCGCCAGCTTATGCAGCAACTCGATGTCGGTTTCTGCCGCATCGAGCCGGTTTTCCCTTAGCCGGGCTTGAGCACGCCCCAGCAAGGCATTCGGCTGTTTGGGCGAGAGTTCCAGGGCTTTGCCGAACGCGTCGATCGCGGCCTGGCTCTGCTTGGCGGCTGCCTCAATGCGACCGAGCATGATCCAGCTCTGGACATGCTCCGGGTGGCCATCCAAAAGTTCCGTGACCCGCGCCCTGGCCTGATCATATTGTTTCCGCAGGAGGTCACAGCTGGCGAGCCCCAGAGCGCCCGAGAGATTCTCCGGATCAAGTTTGGAGGCCTGCTGATAGTCCAGGCACGCTTGTTCCGTTTCGCCCAACCCCTGCTCGGCACCCCCTTTGACGATCAAAGCCTCTGCGCGGCGGGCCGCATCCACCTGGGTGTGGCGATCCAGTGCATCGATCACCTCGTGATAGCGGCCCTGCATCAGCATGGCCTTGGCGAGCTCAGGCGCGATATCGCGTTCGGAAACCCCGAGCGAAATCGCTCGGCGCAGCTCTTTTTCCGCGGCTCGCCCCTGGCCGCTCTCTAAATAGGTTTTGCCCAGTAATAATCTGCCCTTGGCGTTATCCGGGCTTTGCTGAAGCGCATTTTTCAATTCGATGACGGCGGCGTTGAGATCACCCTTGGCCCGGTATTCGATTGCGCTGCCGATATGCTCTTCGGGTGAACGGGCGCCGAAACGGTCACAGCCC
>NZ_JBXWZQ010000153.1:0-8635 GCF_059432795.1 Nitrococcus sp.
GGGCAAGCCGCGGCCGAGGACACTCATGGCGCGCAGGGCTAGCCCCGGCCGGCGCCGGCGCGAGGCCACAGCGGGCTGGCCGTTCTGGATCGACCGGGGCGGGACTTTCACCGACGTCGTCGCGCGCCGTCCGGACGGCATGCTGGTCACGCACAAGCTTCTCTCCGACAATCCCGGACGCTATCAGGACGCCGCGCTGGAGGGCAGCCGCGCGGTGCTCGAACTGCCATCGGGCGCGGCGCTGCCGGCCCGGCATCTGCAGCACGTCAAGATGGGAACGACGGTCGCCACCAATGCGCTGCTCGAGCGTAAGGGCGAGCGCACCGTGCTTGCCGTCACGCGAGGCTTTCGCGACGCCTTGCGCATCGGTGATCAGACCCGCCCCGACATTTTCGCCCGCCGAATCGAGCGGCCCGAACCCTTCTACGAGCAAGTAATCGAGGTCGACGAGCGTTTGTCCGCCAACGGCGAGGTGCTGCAGGCGCTCGACGGCGAGGCCGTGCAGCGCGACCTGCGCGCGGCGTTCGATGACGGCATCCGCACCTGTGCGGTCTGCCTCGTCCACGGCTATCGCTATCCGGACCACGAGCGCAGGGTGGCGGAAATTGCGCGCGCCATCGGCTTTACCCACGTTTCCCTCTCGCATCGGGTCAGTCCGCTGATGCGGTTCGTGGATCGCGGCCATACCACCGTGGTCGACGCCTACCTCTCCCCCCTGCTCGGCCGCTACGCACGGCGCCTCGCCACGGCGCTGGGCAAGGCACGGCTGCTGTTCATGAAGTCGGATGGCGGTTTGACCAGTGCGCGCCACTTCGCGGGCAAAGACGCGATCTTGTCCGGGCCCGCCGCCGGCATGGTCGGCTGCGCGCGTACCGGAGGAATGGCCGGCTTCGAACGGGTCATCGGCTTCGATATGGGCGGCACCTCCACCGATGTCTGCCATGACGCCGGTGAACTCGAGCGCAGCCATGAAACCCGCATCGCCGGCGTGCGCCTGCGCGTGCCGATGCTGATGATTCATACTGTGGCGGCCGGCGGCGGCTCCATACTCCACTTCGATGGCAGCCGTTACCGGGTGGGGCCGGATTCGGCCGGCGCCGACCCGGGACCCGTGTGTTACCGGCGCAACGGCCCGCTCACGGTAACGGACTGCAATGTGATGCTCGGCAAGCTCCAGTCGGCGTTCTTCCCCCGCCTGTTCGGCCCGAACGCCGATGAGCCGCTGGACGACGAAATTGTGCGCGCGCGCTTCGCGGCACTGGCCGATGAGATCGCAGGGACCACCGGGGATACCCGCTCGGCCGCCGAAGTGGCGGAGGGCTTCCTGCGCATTGCGGTGGAGAACATGGCCAACGCCATCAAGCAAATCACCGTTCAGCGCGGACGCGACGTCACCCGCTACACGCTCAACTGCTTTGGCGGCGCCGGGGGGCAGCATGCCTGTCTGGTGGCGGACGCGCTCGGCATCGAGCGGGTGCTCATTCATCCGCTGGCCGGTGTGCTTTCCGCCTACGGCCTAGGACTCGCCGATCTCGGAAGCCTGCGCGAGAAGCCGGTGGATTGCCCACTGGACGAGGAACTGATACGCAAGCTCGAGGCGGCGCTGCGCGAGCTCGGCGAGGAAGCCCGGCGCGAGCTCGAGGCCCAGGGCTGCCCCCGAGCCCACATGCGTGAGCTGCGCAAGCTGCGCGTCAGATACGAGGGCAGCGACACGACACTAGAGATAAGGTTTGCTGATGCCGCCGATGTCGCAAGCATGGCGGCGAACGAGCACCGCCGCGAATTCGGCTTTCTGCTGCCCGACAAGGCCTTGATCGTGGCCGCGGCGAGTGTCGAGATCATCGGCGCGAACGCCGCGCTCGAAGATGAGCCGGAGCGTGAATTACGCTCCACCGGCGAGCCGCGAATACTGGCCCGGGTGCAAGTGTGGCGGGTGGGCGGTTGGCGGGAAAATCCGCTCTTCGATCGCGAACAGCTACAGCCCGGCGATGCGCTCGACGGGCCCGCCATTATCCGCGATCCCGTATCGACCATCGTCGTGGAACCAGATTGGCGGGCACGGGTGAGCCGCAAGAATCACCTTATCCTGGAGCGTATCCGAGCGCGCCCGGCGCAGACCGCGATCGCCACCACGGTCGACCCCGTCATGCTCGAGGTGTTCAACAACCTTTTCATGTCGGTGGCCGAGCAGATGGGCGTCATGCTGCAAAAGACCGCCTCTTCGGCCAACATCAAGGAACGCCTCGATTTCTCCTGCGCGCTGTTCGATCCGGCGGCGAATCTCATCGCCAACGCGCCCCACTTACCGGTTCATCTGGGCTCCATGGGCGAGAGCGTGCGCGCCATCGTCGAGCGCCGTTCCGACAGCGTGCGTCCCGGGGATGTGTTCATGCTCAACGACCCGTATCACGGCGGCACCCACCTGCCCGATATCACGGTCGTCTCTCCGGTGTTCTGCGCCGCCGGCAAGGAAATTCTGTTTTATATCGCCAGCCGCGCTCACCACGCCGATGTCGGCGGCATCTCACCCGGCTCGATGCCACCGCACAGCACGCGGATCGAAGAGGAAGGGGTGCTGATCGACAACTTCCAGCTAATGGCGGCTGGCGAGCTACGGGAGCAGGCGATACGCACGCTGCTCAGCGCCGGTCCCTATCCGGTGCGCAACCTCGAGCAGAATCTCAGCGATCTCCGGGCGCAGATCGCCGCTAATGAAAAAGGCGTTCGCGAGCTGCGGCATATGGTGGAGCAATTCGGGCTCGAGGTCGTGCACGCCTACATGGGCCACGTGCAGGACAATGCCGAAGAGCAGGTGCGCCGCGTGCTCGACGCACTCGAGGACGGCGAATACGAGCAGACGCTCGATACCGGCGCCAAGGTGCATGTCAGAATCACAGTGAACCGCGGCCGGCGTGCCGCGACGGTTGATTTCACCGGCACCAGCCCCGAGCAACCGGGCAATTTCAATGCCCCCAAGGCGGTCACCCGGGCCGCGGTGCTCTACGTGCTGCGCACCCTGGTCGAGGACGCCATCCCGCTCAACGACGGCTGCCTGAAGCCCATCGAGCTCATCGTGCCCGAGGGCTCGATGCTCAACCCCCGCTACCCAGCCGCCGTGGTGGCCGGCAACGTCGAGACCAGCCAGGTGGTCACCAATACGCTCTATCTCGCATTGGGACGACAAGCGGCCTCTCAGGGCACCATGAACAATTTCACCTTCGGCAACGCGCGTCATCAATACTATGAGACGCTGTGCGGCGGGACCGGCGCGGGCCCCGGCTTCGACGGCGCCAGCGCCGTGCACTCGCACATGACCAACAGCCGGCTCACCGATGCCGAGGTGCTCGAATGGCGCTTCCCGGTGCGGCTAGAGGCGTTCGCCATCCGCCGAGGCTCCGGTGGGCAGGGGCGCTGGCACGGCGGCGACGGGGTCGTGCGCCGAATCCGTTTCCTGGAGCCGATGACGGCCGCCCTGCTCGCGAATCACCGGCGCCGCGGACCGCCCGGCTTGGCCGGCGGCGCGCCCGGCGCCGTGGGACGCCAGTGGCTCGAGCGCGCCGACGGTCGCCGCCAGCCCTTGTCCGGTATCGACAGCCAACAGGTGGAAAGCGGTGACGTCGTAGTCATCGAAACCCCCGGTGGTGGCGGCTACGGGTCGGCCAGCGCCCGAGCGTCCTGGGATTGGCAGTCCTGAGATAACGTCTGTGTGCGGTTGGTGCACCGACGCATCGGCTCATGGGTAGCGCCGAGCGCCGACCCAGTGCTCCATCCAGTAGAAAGCGCCGCCCGCCGGCGTGAGCCAAAGCGTCAAACCAATCACCAAGCCCACGGTATTGGCAAGCATGTCCAGCCACTCCGCGCTGCGGTACCCGGTGGCCCCCTGAAGCAGCTCCACCAACGCCGCTACGGCGAGCAGAAACAAACACCAGCCCACGGGCCGACGTCCTTCCCAGGCCTGCAGAAACCACCAGCTCAGAAGGCCCCAGGAGAAGCCGTGCTGCGATTTGTCCCAGGTCAGCACCGGCGGGCTGGGAGGCCCGGGAATCAACGACATGACCACCACCGCTGTGAGCAGCAACCACGCGGTGGCCTGCCAAAACCGCGCAAAGCACAATGCACGCACTGGGTTCTCTCCCCTCGCCTCGTTTAGTTCATGGCATCCTAAGCGCGAGTGCCAGCCATCGCCAAGCCAACGCAGGTAGAACGAGCCCCTCGGAGATCAGTGCATGCTGCTGCATCAAATCGTTGTCTTCCTCGTGGCGGCCGTCCTCGCGGTGCCGCTGTTCCGTAGGCTTGGGCTGGGCAGCGTGCTGGGCTACCTGATGGCCGGCGTGGCGATCGGGCCATGGGGGCTTGATATCGCCGGTGACGTCCACGCCATCATGCATCTTGGCGAGATCGGGGTGGTATTTCTGCTCTTTGTCATCGGCCTCGAGCTCCAGCCTGCCCGACTCCGGGCGATGCGCCGCGCCGTATTCGGCCCGGGCATCGCTCAGGTGCTTATCACCGGCCTGGTGCTCACCGGGCTGGCCGCGGCCTGCGGCCTCGAGGGGCGGGCCGCCCTGGCGGTGGGCTTTTCCCTCTCGCTGTCCTCGACGGCGTTCGTGCTGCATCTGCTGGCCGACCGTCACGAACTCAAAACCCAATACGGGCGCCGCGGCTTCGGCATTTTGCTCTTTCAAGACCTCGCCGTGGTGCCGATGATCGCGGCCTTGCCATTGCTCGCAGCGAATTCGGCCGCCCCGCGGGATTCATTGACGCTGCTGTTGCATGCCGCCTGGATCGCCCTCTCGCTGGGAATTTTTATCGTCGGCGGGCGTTACTTGCTGCGGCCCCTGCTCAGGCTGGTCGCGGCGGCGCAAAGCCATGAGATTTTCACGGCCGCCGCGCTGCTGCTCGTCATGGGCTCGGCAGCGCTGATGCACGCCATCGATATGTCGATGGGTCTCGGCGCCTTCCTGGCGGGCGTATTGGTGGCGGATTCCGAATACCGCCACCAGTTGCAGACCGATATCGATCCCTTCCGAGGGCTGTTGTTGGGGTTGTTCTTCATCGCGGTAGGCATGTCGGTCAACGTCGGCCTGATCGTTGTCGAGCCGTTACTGGTAACCGCTTTTGCGATAAGTCTGATCGCCGTCAAGGGGTCGATCCTCTACCTCATCACCCACGTTCAAGGGGCACGCGGAGCGGAAGCCCGGCGTCTGGCCGTCTACCTGGCGCAGGGGGGCGAGTTCGTGTTCGTGCTGCTCGGCGAGGCGCTTGACCTGCGCATTCTGCCGGCGAGCACCGTCGAGCTCATCACAGTCGTCGTTGCCTTGTCGATGGCGCTCACCCCGCTTTTGACCACCTTGCAGGATCGCATCGAGCGAAGCCAAAGTCTCGAGACGCGCCGATACGATGCGATCGAGGCGAGCGAGCACGCCGTGGTGATCGCCGGATTCGGCCGTTTCGGCCAGGTCATCGGTCGGCTGCTCGCCTCTCGGGGGATCTCGTTCACCGCCCTGGAGATCAGCCCGGCTCAGGTGGATTTCGTGCGCCGCTTCGGCAACAAAATATATTACGGCGACGCCTCGCGGCTGGATCTGCTGCGCTCGGCACAAGTCGATCAGGCAAAGATCTTTGTGCTCGCCGTGGACGATCTGGAAGCGTCCATGAAGATCGCGCGAACAATGCGTTACCATTTTCCGAACGTCGCCTTGTACGCGCGCGCCCGCAATCGCCAGCATGCCCATCAGCTCATGGACTTGGGCGCAAAGGCCATCATTCGGGAGACTTTTCTCTCAAGCCTCCATTTGGGCGGCCGGGTGCTGGAAGGCCTGGGGTTGTCGGCACGCGAAGCCGAAAACGCCACGAGGCTCTTTCGCGATCACGACGAGCGCACGCTCGCTCGCCAACGGGCCATCCGGGACGACCACGACGCTTTGGTCCAATCGTCCAAGGACGCAGCACGGGAGCTCAAGGAGTTGTTCGAGGCCGACGCCGAATCGAGACGCGGCGAATCTGTCCGTAAGCGGGGTCAGAAAGCGGAAACTGCCAATGCATCCGGCGACGACGAATTGTGACGGCACGCGACGAAGCGTTGCGGACACCGATACGAGCGCGACACACGCGAGGGTGGTTCGGGCATGAGCAAGGCAATCGAGGACTACGGATTCATCGGCAACACCGTGAGCGGCGCGCTCATCGCCCGCGACGGCGCCATCGATTGGCTATGTCTGCCGCGATTCGACAGCGATGCCTGCTTCGCGGCGCTGCTCGGCGGATGCGAGCATGGCTATTGGCGCATCACGCCGGTCGGCGCGTTGAACCGCGTAACCCGTCGCTACCGGCCCGGGACCGCGATCCTCGAGACATGCTTTGAAACTGCCGAGGGCAAGGTCACCCTGATCGATTTCATGCCTTTCACCGACGATGAGCACTACGTCGACCTGGTCCGGCTCGTGCGCGCCGAGGAAGGCCGCGTGCGCATGCGCATGCGCATGGAGCTTACTCTGCGGCTCGGCTATGGCCGCATCGTTCCGTGGGTGCGCTGCCGGAGCTACGGGCTGAGCGCGGTGGCCGGACCGGATGCCCTGCAGCTGCACACCCCGGTCGAGCTCACCGGCCGCGATCTGACCACCGTCGCGGAATTCGACCTCGGCGAGGGTGCCACCATTCCGTTCACTTTGGCGTATCATCCCTCGCACTGGCCGAATCGCTCCGTCGAGGACCCCTTAACCCGCCTCGGGCAAACCACCGAGCGCTGGCATGCCTGGAGCGGGCGGTGTCAATTCGACCGCGCCGAACATCACCCCTGGCGCGAGGCCGTGACCCGATCGCTGATCACGCTCAAAACCCTCACTTTCAGTCCCACCGGCGGGATCGTCGCCGCGCCCACCACCTCCTTACCCGAGCGGCTCGGTGGCATACGCAATTGGGATTATCGTTACTGCTGGATTCGGGACGCGACACTGACACTCTACGCCCTGCTCACCTCGGGCTATCGGCAAGAAGCCCACGCGTGGCGCGAGTGGTTGTTGCGCGCGGCTGCCGGTGACCCTAGGCAGCTGCAGATCATGTACGGGCTGAGCGGCGAGCGCCGGCTGACCGAACTCGAGCTGCCCTGGCTCCCCGGCTACGAGCAAAGTGCTCCCGTGCGTCTCGGCAACGCCGCCTTCGCGCAGCGCCAGCTCGATGTGCCGGGCGAGCTCATGGACGTTCTGCACGTCGGGCGCAAATTCCAGCTCGACCACAACGAGCACGCATGGCGGCTGCAGCAAACGATACTGCGGCAGCTCGAGCAGGACTGGAACCAGCCTGACGAGGGAATCTGGGAAGTGCGCGGTGGCCAGCGCCACTTCACTCACTCGCGGCTGATGTGCTGGACCGCCTTCGATCGCGCGGTAAAGGCCGTGGAACAGTTTGGCTTGTCCGGCCCGGTGGAGCGCTGGCGCGCAGTGCGCGAGGCGATCCATGCCGACATCTGCCGCAACGGCTGGAACGCCGACAAGCGCGCCTTCGTACAATATTACGGCGGCGACGCACTGGATGCCTCATTACTGCTGATGGCCGAAGTCGGCTTCCTGCCGCCGCAGGACCCCCGCTTTCGTGCCACCGTCGAGGCCATCGAGCGGGAGTTGCTCGTCGACGGCCTGGTGTTGCGTTACCGCACCGAGGACAACACCGACGGGCTGCCGGGTGACGAGGGCGTTTTCCTTGCCTGCAGCTTCTGGCTGGCCGATGCCTACGTCATGCTGGGCCGCCACGATGAGGCCGTTGCCCTGTTCGAGCGCCTGCTCAGTTTGCGCAACGATCTCGGTTTGCTGGCCGAGGAGTACGATCCGCGCCTCGGCCGCCTGCTCGGCAATTTCCCGCAGGCCTTCTCGCATATCGCACTCGTCAATACCGCCAACAATCTCGCCTGCGCCCGCGGCCCGGCCAAGCAGCGCGCCGACGGTCCCGCTTGACGCAGGCCCCGTATCCTCGGATCGCACCGGTGTTCGCGCGCCGAAGTCGGTTCCAATTTGAGAGGGTCCTTTATGCCACGCGATATTAGAATGCCCGCGCTCTTTCTCGGCCACGGCAATCCGATGAACGCGCTCCATGACAACGCCTATACACGCCGCTGGTCGGCACTCGGCGCCGCATTCCCGCGGCCCACGGCTGTGTTGTCGGTATCCGCGCATTGGTATGTACCCGCGACCGCCGTCACGGCCAATGCGCAGCCGCGCACCATCCACGATTTCGGCGGGTTTCCGCGGGAGCTGCACGAGGTTCAATATCCCGCGCCGGGCGCACCCGAATTGGCCGCGCGTGTCGCGAAGCTGCTGGATCCTGTACGGGTGACGCTTGAGCACGGTTGGGGATTGGATCATGGGACGTGGTCGATTCTCGTGCACATGTACGCGGACGCGGACGTTCCCGTTATCCAGCTGAGCATCGATGAGACCAAGGATGCGAGCTGGCACTACCAAACCGCCCGAGCGCTCGCCCCGCTGCGCGATGAAGGGATACTCATCATCGGCAGCGGCAATCTCGTCCATAACCTTCACACTTATGCCTGGGGCCGCCAGGAGGTCGAACCGTACGATTGGGCCGTTCGCTTTGAGACGAAAGCGCGCGATCTGCTTCGCGCCGGGGACCTCGCGCCACTCGT
>NZ_JBXWZQ010000154.1:0-4803 GCF_059432795.1 Nitrococcus sp.
GTGAATCAGATACGCGATCTATCTGCTCGTTCCTCTCACTGCGTCTACCGCGATTCCCTTCCCGAGGTTGTGATCAAGTACGTTATCGTCATTATCGCCGTCCGCGAAGGTATGGTGGGCGACCACGACTCCTCCGTTAATGGCTTCACGTTTTACCGGCTGACCGACATAAAGCACCTTCGCGCCCAGGAGATCGCCGCCCAGAACCGCCTGCCCTGCATTGACCTCGTGGACTCCGGCGGGGCTCATCTGCCCAGTCAGGACGAGGTATTTCCGGATCGCGAGCACTTAGGACGCAACTTCTACATTCAGGCCAACCTATCGGCCGCGGGGATCCCGCAGATTGCCGTGGTCATGGGCTCATGCACCGCCGGCGGCGCTTATGTGCCGGCAATGGCCGATGAGAGCGTCATTGTGCGCAATCAAGGCACGATATTCCTCGGCGGCCCACCCCTGGTGCGGGCCGCTACCGGCGAGGAGGTCAGCGCCGAGGAGCTCGGCGGCGCGGAAGTGCATGCGCGGACCTCCGGCGTCGCGGATCACTACGCGCTCAACGATGCTCATGCGCTCGGGATCACGCGACGCATCGTCCGCCATCTGAACGTCCGCAAGCGCTGCGAGCTGACCGTGCGCGAGCCGCAGCCGCCCCGCTACGATCCCGGCGAGCTGCACGGCGTCGTCTCCGCCGATCCCAAGCAGCCTTACGACGTGCGCGAGGTCATCGCACGCATTACCGACGCCAGCGAGCTCGACGAGTTCAAGGCACTCTATGCCACCACGCTGATCTGCGGGTTTGCCCACATTCACGGCTATCCGGTCGGGTTGCTCGCCAACAACGGCGTGCTTTTCTCCGAATCCGCGCTCAAAGCGACGCATTTCGTGGAGCTCTGCAGCCAACGCAGCATCCCGCTGGTGTTTCTGCAAAACATCACCGGTTTCATGGTCGGGCGCAAGTACGAAGCCAGTGGAATCGCCAAGGACGGCGCGAAGCTCGTCGCCGCCGTGGCCTGCACCCGGGTGCCGAAATTCACGGTCATCATCGGCGGCAGCTTCGGCGCCGGCAACTACGGCATGTGCGGGCGCGCCTACGCGCCCCGGTTGCTGTGGATGTGGCCGAACGCGCGCATCTCGGTGATGGGCGGCGAGCAGGCGGCCAATGTCATGGCCCAAGTCCAGCGCGACGCCCGGCACCGCCAGGGCAAAGCGTGGTCGAGCGCCGATGAGGAGGCATTCAAGGAGCCCATCCGCGCGCAATATGAAACGCAGGGTCACCCCTACTACGCCACAGCGCGGCTTTGGGACGACGGGGTCATCGATCCGGCGGATACGCGAACCGTGCTGGCGCTTGGGATCTCGGCAGCACTGAACGCGCCCATCGAGCCAAGCCGTTTCGGCGTTCTGCGCATGTAGGGCAACCATCCGCCCCGAAAGTTAGGGCGACGGCCAAAAGAGCGAGCGCATGCAGACGAATCGAGTGGCCATCTCCATCGAGGCAGACGTGGCACGGATCACGCTCAATCGCCCGGAGGTACGCAATGCCTTCGACGAGGTCCTCATCGAAGAGCTCACCACCGCGCTCGAGCGCATCGAGCAAGACGCCCGCCCGCGGCTCCTGATTTTGCAGGCCGCCGGCGGCTCGTTCTCGGCCGGCGCGGACCTCAATTGGATGCGGCGCACGGCCGAAGCCTCCTGGGACGAGAACTTCGCCGATGCCAAGCGCCTCGGGCAGCTCATGCAGACATTGGATCAGCTGGCGCTGCCGACGCTGGCACAGGTTCACGGTGCCGCGCTGGGCGGCGGCGTCGGGCTGATTGCCGCGTGCGACATCGCCGTGGCCGCCGACACCGCGTTCTTCGCTTTCTCGGAGGTAAAGCTGGGCTTGATTCCGGCGGTCATCAGCCCCTATGTCGTGGCCGCCATCGGCGCCCGCGCGGCCCGCCGTTATTTCCTCACCGGCGAGCGCATCACGGCCGATGAGGCCCGGCGTATCGGTTTGGTCCATGAGGTTGTCGCGCCCGAGCGCCTGGAGGAGCGCATCGCCGAGCTCGCGGAGATGCTGCTCGCCAACGCGCCGCAGGCCGTACGCATGGCCAAGCGGCTCCTTCGTGTGCCCCGGCGGGTGGCGATCGATAACAACTTGATCGAGGAAATGGCGCGCCGAACCGCCGAGCAGCGTGCCAGCGCCGAAGGCAAGGAGGGCGTGAGCGCGTTCCTGGAAAAGCGCAAGCCCGACTGGCAGTAGTCACGGCAACGCGGCGCGTGCGGCAGGCGAGCGGGGTCGGCGAACGCTGGCGCGCATCGCGCCCACCCATGCGGAATTCGACGATGCCATTGGAAATGCGAGCGTGTTCGAAAAGTGCCTGATTGCCAACCGCGGCGAGATCGCCTGCCGGGTAGCCCGGACCTGCCGTCGCTTGAGCATCCGCACCGTTGCGGTCTATTCCGAAGCCGATAGCGGCGCGCTTCACACGGCCGTGTGCGACGAAGCCTGGCTGCTCGGCGCACCGCCGCCGCGTGAGAGCTACCTGCGCGGCGAGCGCATCCTGGAGATCGCCCAGGCCAGCGGCGCCGCCGCCGTCCATCCCGGTTACGGGTTTCTGGCCGAGAACGCCGGTTTCGCGCAAGCCTGCGTGGACGCCGGCTTGGTATTCATCGGCCCGCCCGCGCCGGCCATTACCGCCATGGGATCCAAAAGCGCGGCCAAGCACCTGATGAGCGAGGCGGGCGTGCCGCTCGTGCCCGGCTATCACGGCCAAGCGCAGGATCCGCAAACACTCGCGCAGGCCGCCGACGAGATCGGCTACCCCGTGTTGATCAAGCCAACCGCCGGTGGCGGCGGCAAGGGTATGCGCCGGGTCGATGAGCCCGGCGCATTCGCTGGCGCGCTCGCTGCGGCCAAGCGGGAGGCTACGGCGAGCTTCGGCGACGACCGCTTGTTGATCGAGAAATACATTTGCGAACCACGCCACGTCGAAGTTCAGGTGTTCGCCGATCGCCACGGTAGCGTGATCTATCTTTTCGAGCGGGACTGCTCCGTGCAGCGACGCTACCAAAAGGTCCTCGAAGAGGCCCCGGCCCCCGGCCTGAGCGAAGCCTTGCGCCAGGAAATGGGCCAGGCGGCGGCGCGGGCCGCGCAGGCGATCGGTTACATCGGAGCCGGCACGGTCGAGTTTATCGTCGAGCCCGGCGGCCGATACTATTTTCTGGAAATGAACACCCGCCTGCAGGTCGAGCATCCGGTCACTGAAATGATCACCGGCTTGGATTTGGTG
Organism: Nitrococcus sp.; assembly: GCF_059432795.1. NCBI lineage: Bacteria > Pseudomonadati > Pseudomonadota > Gammaproteobacteria > Chromatiales > Ectothiorhodospiraceae > Nitrococcus > Nitrococcus sp. The sequence continues at coordinate 3,273 of NZ_JBXWZQ010000154.1, forward strand.
GAATGGCAGCTGCGCGTGGCGGCCGGCGAACCCTTGCCGTTGTCGCAGCCGGAGCTGACGCGGCGCGGCCACGCCTTCGAAGCGCGGATTTATGCCGAGGAGCCGCACAATCACTTCCTGCCGGCGCCCGGACGGCTGAACCACCTGCGCATGCCCCAGACGGGAGCGCACCTGCGCATCGACACCGGGGTGCGGGAAGGCGATGCGATTACCGTCCATTACGACCCGATGATCGCCAAGCTGATCGCCTGGGACTATAACCGGACCGATGCGCTGCGCCGTCTGCGCCATGCCCTGGCGCAGTGTCAGGTAACCGGCGTGAGCACCAATCTCGACTTTCTGCAGCGCCTCGCCGGCCATCCGGCGTTCGCCGCCGGTGAGATCGACACCGGTTTCATCGAACGTTTTCACGCCGATTTGCTGCCGCCGCCGAGCCGTGCGCCCGACCGGGTGCTTGCCCTGGCGTGCCTGGCCGTGCTGCTGGGTAATGACGAGACGGCCCGTGAGCGCGCGGCCAACTCCAGCGACCCTTACTCCCCCTGGCACCGGACCGACGGCTGGGTGCTCAATGACGACAATCACCACACGCTGCACTTTCACGACAATGACAGCGATATTGCCGTCATTGCCCATTACCGTCCCGGGCATTATCTAATGGAGCTGCCCGGCGGGGTGCTGAAGGTCTGCGGCTCGCTCAACGGCGGGAGCGATCTTCGCGCCGAGCTCGACGGCATGCGGGTAACGGCGACCGTGATTCAGCAGGGCGCCGAGCTGACCGTGCTCTGGGAGGGCGCGAGCCATCGACTGCTGTTGCACGACCCCCTTACGCTGGGAATGGACGACGAGATTCGTGAAGGCAGCCTGAAGGCTCCCATGCCGGGGACGGTGGTGCAGATTCTCGTCGCCCCGGGAGACGAGGTCATCGAGGGGCAGGCACTGCTGGTACTCGAGGCCATGAAGATGGAATACACGATCAAGGCACCGACGGCCGGGATAATCGAGCTCATTGGCTTCAAGGAGGGCGATCAGGTTCAGGAGGGCACCGAGTTGCTCGCTATCGCGAGCCATTGAGAACGTCGTTGCCGAGCGCCCCGCGCGCCACGACGCCTACGCTGAGAGGTCGGGATATGTCGCTTCCTGAACGCGTCAAGATAGTCGAGGTCGGGCCGCGCGACGGCCTGCAGAACGAGCCGCACAAGGTGCCTACCCGCGTGCGGATCGAGCTGATCGAGCGGCTCGCGCAAGCCGGCCTGACGGTGGTGGAAGCCGGCGCTTTCGTCTCCTCGCTGTGGGTTCCGCAGATGAGCGCGACCGACGAGGTGCTCACCGGTATCCGCCGCAAGGCCGGGGTGAGCTACCCGGTGCTGGTCCCCAATATGCGCGGCTTTCAGGCGGCACTCGCCGCCGGCGCCGAGGAAATTGCGGTGTTCGCCGCCGCCTCGGAGCAGTTCTCGCGCTGCAACATCAATTGCTCCATCGACGAGAGCCTCGCGCGGTACGCCGAAGTGCTCGCAGCGGCCCGGCAACAGGG
>NZ_JBXWZQ010000155.1:0-3302 GCF_059432795.1 Nitrococcus sp.
ACGAGGGTCGCCGATGCGGACGGCGCGCGCTCACCACCGAGCTCGGCCGAGAGCGCGGCCATGAACTCCCCTTCGAGGAAGCGATCGCCCTCGGCCAACCGCCACTGGCCTTGCTGGTCGCGCACGACACGGCGCTGAGCGACGAACACCTCGCTCGTATCCGGCTGGACACCCTGTTCGAGCCGGATCAGATAACGATCGGCCACGCTAGCCGCCGTTCGATCGACCACCGAAGGCGCAAACAAGCCGCGTGTCACTGGCGGAGCGCTGAAAAGCCAAGCGGTCTCCATGATGCCGAGACGAGGGTCGGTGTGTGCCAACTCCAGTTCGCGCTCCTTGATGAACTGTTCTATCCAGTTCCATACGACGCGGGGCGGAGCCTCCACTTCCAACCAACGCTCATGCCCGTTCCAATGCAGCGTGACCTTATCCGAGCGGGGCAGGACAGCCTCGCTGGTGCTCTGCTGCTGCCCACTCGGCGGACTTGTCTTTGCCTCGTCGGGAATGGCCATCGTCGTGGAGCTATGCTGTGGCGTGAGATCCGGCGGCAACGTCAGCGGTCCCTTCGGGGACGCAGCGGAATCGGGATCCTTGCCGAACATGCAACCTGTCGCCAGCACGCTGAGCGCGGCAAGCACAACGAAGACGAGCCGTGGCATGGCCAAATCGTGGTTTCCGTTCAGAGCACGCCGGCGAGCTTCATTGCTTGCAGGACGCTTTCGTGATGGTGATCGGACAAGGGCGTCATCGGCAGGCGGATCCCCTGCCCGGCGAAACCAAGCCGATGTACGGCCCATTTCACGGGGATGGGGTTGGTCTCCACGAACAGCGTCTTGTGCAACGCCGCCAGTCGGGCATCGATACGCTCGGCTTCCTCCGAATCGCCGGAAAGTGCGGCGCGACACATCTCGTGCATAAGCTTCGGCGCGACATTGGCGGTGACCGAGATCGCCCCCTTGCCGCCGGCCAGTATGATCTCGAGATCTTTCACGTCCTCGCCGCAGTAGATATCGAGCAGTCCATCGCAACGCTCCAATAGCTCGCGAACGCGCTCGACACTGCCGGAGGCTTCCTTAATGCCCACGATGTTCGATATCTCGGCCAGCCGCGCCACCGTATCCGGCAGGAGGTCACAGGCCGTGCGCCCAGGCACATTGTAGAGGATCTGCGGCAGCGGCACAGCGTCGGCCACGGCCTGGAAGTGCCGGAACATCCCTTCCTGCGTGGGCTTGTTGTAATAAGGCGTCACCAGCAACGCCGCGTCGCAACCACCTTCCATCGCGCAGCGGGTGAGCTTGATGGCCTCCCAGGTGGAATTGGAACCGGTACCGCCGATGACCGGTATTCTCCCGTGAGCCATCTCGACGATTCGGCGCATGACATGACAATGCTCGTCATAGTCGAGCGTCGCCGACTCGCCCGTCGTGCCGACCGCTACGATCGCATCACTTCCCTGCTCGATGTGGAACTCGACCAAGCGCTGCAGGGCCTTTTCGTCTATGCTCCCGTCATCGTGCATCGGCGTGACAAGCGCTACCATGCTGCCATGGAACATAGACCTCTCTCCGAGCCGTATCCGATTGCGGAATACTACTTGCCCACCCGAGACCTCGCAACTGCCGCCGGGCCTCCCGCGCGCAAGCGCGCCCGCTTGCGGAATCTCGCGCACACCAGCAAACGCCGCTTCCGCCGCTATCTCGTTGTCCCGCGGCAGCGACTAACCGGTGGCGCGATCATGCTACACTCATCTACGTTTGATTTATTTGGGTAGCTGCATCGGCTATTCACTCGGATAAGGCATGCATAACAATCTTTTGGTGATCTCGGCGCTTGGCGAGGATCGCCCCGGCATCGTCAACGAACTCTCCCGGATCATCGCCGAGAACGGTTGCAACATCGAAGACAGCCGCATGACCGTCCTCGGCGGTGAATTCGCGATCATCCTGCTGGCCGAGGGCCGCTGGAACAAGCTGGCCAAGTTGGAGGCGGCGCTGCCCGGTCTGGGCCGCAAGCTCGGGCTGACCGTCAACTCCAAGCGCACCACACCGGCCCCGCGCGAGGGCAATCTGTTGCCCTACTCCGTCGAGGTGGTCGCCATCGATCACCCCGGCATCGTCCATCAACTGGCGAGCTTTTTCTCATCGCGTGAGATCAGCATCCGGGATATGGCCACGACCAGCTATGCCGCCGCGCACACCGGCACACCGATGTTCTCCGTGCACATCACCGTGGACGTCCCGGCCACGGTCCACATCGCCCGCCTGCGTGAAGAGTTCATGGATTTCTGCGATCAGCTCAATCTGGATGCTGTTATCGAGCCCGTCAAAGGCTGAGGCGGGCGCATAAGCAAACTCCCGTGCAAACGAGATGCACCGTGGGGGCGTCTTTCAAAAGACGCCTCGGCGAATCGCCTGAAAACACGGCCTGATAGAGGAGACCGATTATGGATGAGATTCGCGTCGGCGCAGCCGTGCCCGACTTCGAGCTCCCCGCCATGGGCGGCCGGACGCTGCGACTGTCCGAGCTTCGCGGCCGTAACGTGCTGCTCTATTTTTATCCCAAGGCGGACACCCCCGGCTGCACGCAGGAAGGCGAGGATTTCCGCGACCGCCACGCCGATTTCGAGGCGGCCAACACCGTGATTGTCGGCGTTTCGCGCGACGGCTTGAAAGCGCAGCAGAATTTCAAGGAAAAATACGCCTTTCCTTTCGATTTGCTCAGTGACACGCAGGAGGAGGTCTGCGAACGCTTCGGCGTGCTCAAGGAGAAAACCCGATTCGGGCGCAAATCGATCGGGGTGGAGCGCAGCACGTTCCTGATCGACACTTCCGGCGTCCTGCGCCGTGAATGGCGCGGCGTCACGGTACGCGGCCACGCCGATGAAGCCTTGCACGCCGCGAAAGCGCTCACTGCCTGATCGGCCATCGGCCCCGATGGGTTGAAGCATGCCTACGAGACCTACCCACGGACAGCGCGCTTTCGTGCTCGACACCTCGGTACTGATGCACGACCCGGCCGCGCTTTTCCGTTTCCAGGAACACGCCATTTTCCTGCCAATGGCCGTGCTGCAGGCCCTCGATGCCGCTCAGAAGGGGGTCTCGGAGGAAGCCCGCACCGTGCGACAAGCGAGTGGCGGTGTGGACGAGCTGCTGGCACGGGCCAAGCCCGGCGCGATCGAATCCGGGCTGGTGCTGTCCAAGACGCGGGTGCATGGCGCGGCGGGCGGCCGACGGTAGTTTCTCGGGCCGGGTGGATCGCCCTCACCCCGCGGCGGGGCTGGACTCCGCGCCGGGGCCCGCCCG
>NZ_JBXWZQ010000156.1:0-21658 GCF_059432795.1 Nitrococcus sp.
TCGGTGACATTGATTGCCCCGATCGCGATGGAGGAGGGTGTGCGCTTTGCCATCCGCGAAGGCGGTCGTACCGTCGGCGCCGGCGTCGTCTCTAAAATCCTGGAGTAAAAGCCATGGCGACAAGCCAGCGGATACGCATTCGACTCAAGGCTTTCGACCATCGGCTGATCGACCGGTCGGCTAGCGAAATCGTTGAGACGGCGAAACGAACAGGGGCTCAGGTGAAGGGGCCGATACCCTTGCCGACGAAAAAAGAACGGTTTACGGTCTTGATCTCGCCTCATGTCAACAAGGACGCGCGGGATCAATACGAAATGCGCACTCATAAGCGTCTCATGGATATTGTGGACCCGACGGAAAAGACGGTCGACGCTCTGATGAAGCTTGATCTGGCGGCAGGCGTAGAGGTTCAGATCAGGCTGTATTAGGCTAGCTTGGGAACTACCCCGGCATCGAGGCAGCTGGGGCGGGCCCTGAAATGTACCGGGAACCTCCGGCAACGGCTGACATCCATTGACAATGCGACCGAGCCTGCGGCCTTTCGCAAGGTAACGGTATTTCTTTGCCGGCAAGAGGGGTTAAGGAGAATGGCGATCGGGATCGTCGGTCGAAAATGCGGTATGACGCGGGTCTTTGCAGAGGATGGATCCTCTGTGCCGGTAACGGTGATCGAAGCGACGCCGAACCGGGTCACGCAGCGTAAGGACACAGCGAAGGATGGCTATTCGGCGATTCAAGTGACCGCTGGCGTGCGGCGGCCCTCACGCGTAACTAAACCGCAAGCTGGCCACGTGGCGAAAGCCGGTGTAGAGATGGGTCGCGGACTGTGGGAGTTTCGCCTTCCCGAAGGGGCTGAGACGGAGCAAGAGCCGAGCAGTCAGATTCGCGTCGATCAGTTCAGCGTCGGCCAGCGTGTCGATATCACAGGCAAAACTAAAGGCAAGGGGTTCGCGGGCACGGTGAAGCGGCACCATTTCCGCACGCAGGATGCCACGCATGGCAATTCGCTCTCACACCGCGCACCAGGGTCAATCGGACAGAATCAGGACCCTGGGCGGGTATTCAAGGGTAAAGCGATGGCCGGGCACTTAGGTGCGGTCAAGCGCACGGTGCAAAACCTCGAGGTCGTCAGGGTGGACATCGAGCGCAACCTCCTCCTCATCAAAGGGGCAGTACCGGGTTGCCAAGGTTCTGATGTTATTGTTCGTCCAGCCGTCAAGACTCAGCACGGTAAGGAGGTGACCTAATGGAGCTGCCGCTGGGCGACGGCGCAGGCGCCGTCCAACTATCAGAGCGGACGTTCGGAGCCGAGTTTAAGGAGCCGCTGGTCCACCAGGTTGTAATCGCCTATCTTGCCGGCGGGCGTGCCGGTACTAAGGCCCAAAAGAATCGCGCAACGGTAAGGGGCGGCGGTGCGAAGCCCTGGCGGCAGAAAGGGACGGGACGTGCCCGCGCCGGATCGATCCGAAGCCCGCTATGGCGGGGCGGTGGGCGAACCTTCGCAGCGGTTCCGCGCAACCACGGGCAGAAGGTCAATCGCAAGATGTATCGGGGGGCATTGCGAGCCCTCTTGTCGGAATTAATCCGGCAGCAACGCTTGGCCGTCATAGAGCGCTTGGACATCGCCGAGCCAAAGACGAAGCTTCTGACGTGCAAGCTCGAGAGCCTCGGGCTCTCGGATGTGCTTATCGTGAGCAACGAGGTAAGCGACGGTCTACGATTGGCGGCACGGAATCTGTCGGCGGTTGAGGTTCTGGAGACGAGGGGTCTGAACCCGGTTGCGCTGTTGCGGCACAAGAAAGTGCTGTTCACGGCGGACGCGGTGCATCGCGTTGAGGAGTGGCTTGGATGAACCCGGAACGCGTCTATCAGATTCTGCTCGGACCTCACGTGTCGGAAAAGAGTACAACGCTTGGTGAGTCGGCAGGACAGATCGTATTCAAAGTCGCCCGTGACGCAGGTAAGCCGGAGATAAAAAAAGCTGTCGAGCAGCTATTTGAAGTCGAGGTCAAGCGCGTACGCGTGGTGCGGCTCAAGGGTAAGCGGAAAGGTGTCGGGCGCCTTCGTGGTCGGCGCAATGACTGGAAGAAGGCATATGTGGCGCTCGCGGAGGGTCAGGACATCGATGTATTTGGTGGCGCCGAATAGTGGCCCCTGAAGCATAGGACACTCGATCATGGCTCTGGTTAAGGCTAAACCGACATCGCCAGGCCGGCGATTTGCGGTACAGGTAAAGGACAAACTGCTGCACCAGGGTGAGCCTCACGCCCCCCTCGTGCGCAAGCTGTCCAAGACAGGCGGTCGGAACAGTGCGGGACGTATTACGAGCCGGCATCGCGGCGGGGGGCATAAACGGCGTTACCGCGTGATCGATTTTCGACGCGACAAGGATGGTGTCATCGGCCAGGTTGAACGCTTGGAATACGATCCGAATCGCAGCGCGAATATCGCTTTAATTCTTTATCGGGATGGAGAACGCCGCTATATTCTCGCGCCCCGACGACTTGTTGTGGGGACGGAAATCGTCTCTGGTACGGCTGCGCCCATTAAGCATGGTAACGCGCTGCCGTTACGAAACATTCCGGTAGGCACGCAGGTCCACTGCGTAGAAATGCGCCCCGGAAAAGGAGCACAATTGGCGCGGGCGGCGGGCTCCTCGGTACAGCTTGTTGCCCGCACAGGGGCCTATGCGACCCTCCGGCTTCGTTCGGGTGAAGTGCGCAGGGTGCTGGCGGAGTGTAAGGCAACCGTTGGCGAGGTCGGCAATGCTGAGCATTCTCTGCGCTCTCTGGGCAAAGCCGGCGCGCAGCGGTGGCGCGGGCGACGGCCGCGAGTCCGCGGTGTGGCGATGAATCCGGTGGATCATCCGCATGGTGGTGGAGAGGGGCGTACCTCAGGAGGGCGCCATCCGGTGACGCCATGGGGTGTTCCGACCAAGGGTCATAAAACGCGTAGTAATAAGCGAACCGATCGCTTCGTGGTGAGGCGGCGCAAGTCATGACGCCGGCCTGCGAGTCCGGGTTCCGGGAGTGCATTCCGGGCGGGCCGTTGAGGGAGTTGACCAGGAATCTCTAAGATAACCGAAGCCGCGCAATGCGAGCAGCGGCCTCCATCACGCTATAGAGCGAGCTTTTCGGGATGTCGTGTAGAACAAGGTGGATGAGAAATGCCACGATCAATTAAGAAGGGGCCGTTCATTGATGGGCACCTTCTGAGGAAGGTAGAGGCAGCCAGCGCGAGCCGGAGCAAGCGACCAATCAAGACATGGTCGCGCCGGTCGATGGTCGTGCCGGATATGGTCGGTCTGACGATCGCAGTCCACAACGGGCGTCAGCACGTGCCGGTATTGATCAACGAGAATATGGTGGGGCATAAGCTCGGTGAATTCGCCTCGACCCGTACCTTTCGAGGCCATGCGGCGGATAGAAAAGCCAAGAGGTAATCCATGGCAACGGCGGCAAAGTTGCGGTACTCCCTAGTCTCGCCGCAAAAGGCTCGGTTGGTGGCGGATCAAATAAGGGGGCTGCCGGTGGCGCAAGCGCTCCAGGTGCTGGAATTCAGTTCGAAGAAGGCCGCGCGCATCATCAGAAAGGTGCTGGAGTCGGCAATCGCGAACGCAGAGCATAACGATGGTGCGGATATAGACGAGCTGACTATCGCTCGGGTTTACGTTGATGAGGGCCCAATGTATAAGCGAATACGGCCGCGGGCCAAGGGGCGGGCGAATCGTATTCATAAACGAACCAGCCATATTACGGTGGCCGTGGCGGAGCAATGAATCGAGGAAACCCCTATGGGTCATAAGGTACATCCGACGGGCTTGCGGCTCGGTATCACCGAGGAATGGCGTTCCATGTGGTATGCGGATAGCGCCAATTTTGGTGATTATCTGAATACGGATTTGAAGGTGCGTAACTACATAAAGAATAAGCTGGCACACGCATCGATTAGTAAGGTCAAGATCGAACGTCCTGCCAAAAACGCCTTGATTACAATTTACACGGCCAGGCCGGGGATCGTTATCGGGAAGAAAGGGGCGGATATCGAGGCGCTGCGCTTGCAGTTGGCACGGATGATGGGTATACCCGTGCACGTCAATATCGAGGAAATCCGCAAACCCGAGCTGGATGCTCAGCTTGTGGCCGAGAACGTCGCACAGCAACTCGAACGGCGTATCATGTTCCGCCGTGCTATGAAACGGGCCGTGGGGAACGCAATGCGATTGGGCGGGCAAGGGATCAGGATCCAGGTATCCGGGCGGCTCAACGGTGCAGAGATCGCGCGGACGGAATGGTATCGAGAAGGCCGGGTTCCCTTGCATACGCTGCGTGCGGATATTGATTACGGGCTTGCCCACGCGAAAACGACATACGGCGTGATTGGCGTGAAAGTTTGGATTTTCAAAGGCGAAATCCTAGATGCGGATAGCGTGCCTGGGTCCGTGCGTAAAGCGGCAGCTCGCTGAAAATTTGAGGCAGAAATATGTTACAGCCCAAGCGAACCAAATTTCGCAAGCAGCAGAAAGGCCGTAACAAAGGGATGGCGACACGAGGTGCGGCAGTGGCCTTTGGCGAGTATGGCCTCAAAGCGGTCAGTCGCGGGCCGATCACCGCGCGTCAAATTGAGGCGGCGCGTCGGGCGATCAATCGCCATGTCAAGCGTGGTGGCAAAATTTGGATTCGAATATTTCCGGATAAGCCCATTACCTCCAAGCCGCTTGAAGTGCGGCAGGGGAAGGGCAAAGGAAATGTCGACCACTGGGCTTGCCCTATTCAACCCGGGCGCGTGCTCTACGAGATAGAGGGTGTCAGCGAAGAAGTTGCACGTGAGGCGTTTCGCCGGGCGGCGGCGAAATTACCGGTGCAGACGGCGTTTGTCCATCGAACGGTGCTGGGATGAAGGTAGCGGAACTGCGTGAGAAATCGTTGGCGGATTTGCAAAAAGAGCTTTTCGAACGTCGCAAAGAGCAGTTCAATTTGCGGATGCAGCGGGCCACTGGGCAGCTTACCCGACCCGATCAGCTAAGGAAGGTTCGTCGCGAGATTGCGCGAATCAAGACCGTGCAGAATGAAAAGGCGAGGATCAGTGAGACCCCATGACTGAACAGAACACGGCCAAGCGGACGGTCAATGGTCGCGTGGTTAGTAACCGCATGGACAAGACAGTCACAATTGCGGTGGAGCGCCTCGTTCGCCATCCGTTGTATGGGAAGTACATCCGACGCACCACCAAGCTGCATGCTCATGACGAAGACAATAGCTGCCAGCTCGGTGACTGGATAGCTGTGGAGGAGTGCCGTCCGCTGTCGAAAATCAAGTCCTGGAGATTGGTCAAAATTATCGAGCGGGCGGCCGAGTGAACCTGCTCAAGTAGCCGCTGGTCGAACGATCGAGCCTGGAAGCGAGTAGGTCACGATGATTCAAATGCAGACAACACTGAATGCGGCTGACAACAGCGGAGCGCGGCGGCTTCAGTGTATAAAGGTGTTGGGCGGCTCCCGCCGCCGATATGCTCAAATCGGTGACATCATTAAGGTCAGCGTCAAGGACGCCATACCGCGGGGGCGGGTTAAAAAGGGCGAGGTCTACAACGCCGTGGTTGTGCGCACGCGGCATGGTGTGCGCCGTCCGGATGGCTCGGTTGTCCGGTTCGATAGCAATGCCGCCGTGCTGTTGAATAACCAGTTGCAGCCAATCGCAACCCGTGTCTTTGGGCCCGTGACGCGCGAGCTGCGCAGCGAGCGATTCATGCGTATTATCTCGCTGGCTCCAGAGGTACTTTGACATAGACGAGAACAGTGCATAAAGCACGTGGGTTTTGGCATCGGCACTGATGGTTCGATAGGCGATCGACAGGCGCATGGTCTGCGACGCCCGAAGGGATGGCACGTTGTGTTTAGGCTAAGGAATTCGGTGAATTGCGTTCGCTGAAAGATAGGTCAAGGTGATGAGACACATCAGGCGAAATGATGAAGTGATCGTGATCGCCGGAAAGGATAAAGGCCGGCGGGGAGCCGTTATTCGGGTAATGCCGAAGGTGAACAAGGTTGTGGTCGCCAATATCAACAAGGTGAAGAAGCACCAAAAAGGCAATCCCCGGACGGGGACCGCGGGCGGTATTCTTGAGCAGGAAAAGCCGCTGGATTTGTCCAACGTTGCGCTTTATAACCCTGGCACCGGTAAGGCTGACCGCGTCGGGATTCGCACCCTGGAGGACGGGCGTAAAGTTCGTTACTTCAAGTCGACCAACGAAATCGTGGAACTTTAAGGTGCCCTGATGGCGAGGCTGCGAGCGCATTACCAGAACGAGATTATGCCGACCCTCATGGATCGGTTTGGCTATGACAACATTATGGCGGTGCCGCGTTTGGTTAAGATTACCATCAATATGGGGCTTGGCGAGGCGGTTCGCGATAAGAAGGTGCTTGAGTTCGCGGAGAAGGAACTTGCCCTGATCTCGGGGCAAAAGCCGGTAATTACTCATGCGCGCAAGTCGGTTGCGGGCTTCAAAATCCGTGAGGGATGGCCGATTGGCTTGAAGGTCACCTTGCGCCGCGAGCGGATGTACGAATTTCTCGATCGTTTCATCAGTGTTGCGGCCCCGCGCATTCGCGATTTTCGGGGTTTTTCTCCGCGCGCATTCGATGGCCGGGGGAATTACAGTCTCGGAGTGCGCGAGCAAATGATTTTCCCCGAGATTGAATACGATCGGGTAGATGCCACGCGCGGTATGGACATCGCAATCACAACCACGGCGAAGACCGATGAAGAAGCCCAAGGTTTGCTGGAGGGCTTCAATTTTCCATTCCGCCGCTAGCGAGGCTCGACAATGGCGAAGGTTTCTTTGATAGAGCGAGAGCGAAAGCGCGAACGGCTTCATCGCCAGTTTGCGAAAAGGCGCCTAGCACTGAAGGCGATCATAAAAAATCCCGAGAGCACGCCCGAAGAGAGGGAGGCGGCGCAATTCAAGCTGCAAGCGCTGCCGCGGAACTCGAGCCCTGTACGGCTGCGTAACCGCTGCAATATTACAGGACGACCCCGGGGCTACTACCGCAAGTTCGGGTTGGCACGGAATAAACTACGTGAAGCAGCCATGTCCGGTGAAATACCGGGTTTGGTCAAGGCTAGTTGGTAGGTCCTCGCTATGAACGATGGTGTTGGGAGTCAGGTGACGACAGCATGAGCATGACCGACCCGATCGCGGATATGTTGACACGGATTCGGAATGGCCAAACGGCTGAAAAAGCTGAGGTCAACATGCCCGCCTCCAAACTTAAGGCATCCATTTGCCATGTGCTAAAGGAGGAGGGCTACATTGAGGATTTCCGGGTCGAAGGCGATGGAAAGAGACCGACGTTGGTCATCCGCCTGCGTTACTACCAAGGGCAACCGGTAATAGAAGAGTTGCAAAGAGTCAGCCGTCCGGGGTTACGGCGCTTTGAGGGCAAGCGGACGTTGCCGACGGTTCGGGGCGGGCTTGGGACGGCTATCATCTCCACCTCGCAGGGTGTCATGACGGACCGCGCCGCCCGTGCTGCCGGTCAGGGTGGTGAAGTACTATGCGTAGTGTTCTAACTCACGAGATGCAATAGCCATGTCCCGAGTCGCTAAAAATCCGATAACGATCCCCACCAACGTCAATGTAACGGTGGAGGAGCGTCTGCTCACGGTCAAAGGGCCGAAGGGTCAGTTACAGCACGAGGTTCATCGTTGGGTTAGTGCCACGCAGGAAAACGGTCAGCTTTGTTTGACCCCAAATAAGCAGCGGAAAGACGCCTGGGCTTTAGCGGGCACCACCCGTGCACTGCTCAATAACATGGTCATTGGCGTCAGTCACGGTTTCGAGCGGAAGCTTCAGCTCGTCGGCGTGGGGTATCGAGCACAGGCGCAAGGCAATAATCTCAACCTAATGCTTGGCTTTTCGTTTCCAGTTGATTACCCGGTGCCTAATGACGTGACGGTTGAGACACCTACGCAGACCGAGATCCAAATCAAAGGGGCGGACAAGCAACGGGTAGGTCAAGTCGCTGCGAATATCCGCAGTCTGCGTCCTTTGGAGCCTTACAAGGGTAAGGGCGTACGTTACGCCGATGAACGGGTAGTGCTGAAGGAAGCCAAGAAAAAGTAAGGTAACGAGGCGCGCATGGACAAGAGAGTTGCACGTCAGAGACGCGCCCGCAGGGTGCGCGTCAAGATTCGGGAACTGGGATCCTATCGGCTGTGTGTCTACCGCACGCCGCGGCACACCTATGCCCAGATCATCTCACCTGGTGCGGATCGCACGCTAGCTGCGGCATCCACGCTGGAGAAGGAGGTCAGCGGCGGGTTGCGGCACGGGGGGAACATCGAAGCCGCACAGGTGATAGGCCGCATGATTGCTGAGCGTGCACAGGCGGCGGGTGTGAATGCAGTCGCATTTGATCGGTCCGGGTTCAAGTTTCACGGCCGCGTCAAGGCACTGGCGGAAGCGGCGCGTGAAGCGGGGCTGAAATTCTAGAGGCTTCTCCGCCGTATGGCGGATCGGTACGAGCGAATTGGCAAGCGTAGGGGTTGCGTTTGAGACAACCTCGCGAAGGATAGAGGCGATAGCTATGGCGACGAGCGAGGCGAGTGGCGAGGGCCTGCGGGAGAAGCTGATTTCGATCAACCGCGTGGCGAAGGTCGTCAAAGGCGGCCGGCAATTCGGTTTTACTGCGCTGACAGTCGTCGGGGACGGGCAAGGGTCAGTGGGCTTCGGTTACGGTAAGGCACGTGAGGTCCCGCTCGCCATCCAGAAAGCGATGGAAAAGGCGCGTAAGAGCATGTGCAAATCCCATCTCAATGGAGCGACCCTGCAATATCCGGTGACTGCGAACCACGGTGCGAGCAAGGTATTCATGCAGCCGGCGTCGGAGGGGACCGGAATTATCGCCGGCGGCGCCATGCGCGCGGTGTTTGAGGTCGTAGGCGTACAGGATGTGCTAGCGAAGGCCATTGGCTCGCGTAATCCCGTTAACGTCGTGCGCGCTACGGTTAAAGCGTTGGCTAGCAGCGCCACACCGGAGCAGGTCGCTGCCAAGCGCGGCAAACAGGTAGAAGAGATTTTAGGTTGAACATGGCGCAGGCTAAACAGTTCAAAGTCACCCTGACGCGCAGCCTCAATGGTCGACTGCGCCGGCATCGGGCGTGTGTGGCGGGTTTGGGGCTGCGCCGCATTCACCAGACGGTGATGGTAAATGATACCCCTCAGAATCGAGGCATGATCCGTAAAGTGTCCTATATGCTCAAGGTCGAGGAGACCTGATTATGTGGCTGAATACCATCAAGCCGGCAAAAGGCAGTCGGCCGGATCGGTACCGGGTTGGTCGCGGTGCGGCCTCAGGTAATGGCAAGACAGCCGGGCGCGGACACAAGGGCCAGCATTCCCGCTCTGGGGGATTCCACAAGGTCGGATTCGAAGGCGGTCAGATGCCGTTGCAACGGCGCGTTCCCAAGGTGGGTTTTCGCTCGCGCAAGGGACGTCGCAGTGCGGAAGTCAGGCTCTCCGAGTTGAAGTACCTCGCTGCGGATGTGGTTGATCTGGCGTCATTGAAGATGGCGGATTTGGTCCCGTTGCAAACGCTCCGTGCGAAAATCATCGCTTCCGGGAACGTGGAACGTGCCTTCGTCGTGCGAGGGGTCGCCGTGACGAAGGGCGCGCGCGAGGCGATCGCGAAGGCAGGCGGGAAAGTCGAGGACTAACTTGGCTAGATCGGCAGCAAATTTAAATTCGATGGCCAGCTTCGGCCGACTGACCGAGGTGCGCCAGCGGCTCGTCTTCGTGCTGATTGCGTTGGTTGTCTATCGGTTCGGGGCTCACCTGACCATCCCCGGGATCGATCAAGCGGCGCTTGCGGCTATGTTCGAGCGCCAGCAGGGGACTATCCTGGACATGTTCAACATGTTCTCCGGTGGTGCTCTGCGACGCCTTAGCGTATTCGCGCTAGGCGTTATGCCCTATATTTCAGCCTCGATCATCATGCAGCTTATGAGCGCTGTAGTTCCGGCACTGGAGCAGCTGCGCAAAGAGGGCGAGCAGGGGCGCCGGCAGATTACGAAGTATACTCGATACGGAACGTTGCTCTTGGCGACGTTTCAAGGCGTAGGCATCACGGTGGCATTGCAGAACCAAGCCGTGGTGCTCAATCCGGGGCCGAGCTTCATATTCATCGGGACGGTCACTCTGGTAACGGGAACTATGTTCCTGATGTGGCTGGGAGAGCAGATCACCGAACGCGGTATTGGTAACGGCATATCGCTGCTGATCTTTTCGGGTATCGTTGCCGGTCTGCCGAGCGCTCTGGCTGGAACGGTTGAGTTGGCGCGCACCGGCGAACTTGGCGTCGGGACGATTCTGTTTCTGCTTATCCTTGCGGTCGCGGTGGTCTGGGTGATCGTATTTATAGAAAGAGGCCAGCGCCGCATCACCGTTAACTACGCGCGGCGCCAACAAGGTCGGCGTCTGTATGCGGCCCAAAGCAGCCACCTACCGCTAAAGCTAAATATGGCAGGAGTGATCCCGCCGATTTTTGCCTCGAGCATCATTTTGTTTCCGGCGACGCTGGGGCAATGGTTCGGTTCTTCGGAAGGGTTGACGTGGCTGAATCGGTTGGGCCAGACGTTGAGCCCGGGGCAGCCTTTGTATATTGCTTTCTACGCCGGGGCTATTGCGTTTTTCTGTTTTTTCTACACGGCCCTTGTGTTCAATTCCCGGGAAACAGCGGACAATTTGAAGAAATCTGGTGCGTTCATAACTGGAATTCGTCCTGGAGAGCAGACCGCGCGTTACATCGATAAGGTAATGACGCGGCTCACCCTCGCTGGGGCAATTTATTTGATAGCGGTTTGCCTGTTGCCGGAATTTTTGATTTTGTATTATAATGTTCCGTTTTACTTCGGCGGAACCTCGCTGCTGATCATCGTCGTCGTGGTGATGGATTTTATGTCTCAGGTGCAGGCGCATTTGCTGAGTCACCAGTATGAACCACTGATGAAGAAAGCGAAGTTGCACACCCACGGCCGAACGGGTGGGGGTCTGCTGCGCTGATCGTGCATATGTGGTCGGTGCGATCGTGGCAAGGACCATCGTTTCGATTGCTTGATTTAGAGCAGCCCGTCGCGGTAGCCAGGCGCTGGCAGGTGCGGAGGTACATAAGATGAAAGTGCGTGCGTCGGTAAAGAAAATGTGCCGAAACTGCAAGATAATCCGTCGTGCGGGCGCGGTCCGGGTTATTTGCATCGAGGCGCGCCATAAGCAGCGGCAGGGCTGAGGCGCAGCATACCGTTTGAGTTGCTGGATAGCAGCCGGACTTGATTAGGAGCAAGAGGATATGGCCCGAATTGCTGGCGTTAATATTCCAGCCAACAAGCATACAATGGTTGCGTTGACGGCGATCTACGGAATTGGACGAAGCCGTGCTAATGCAATCTGCAAGGCAACGGGTATCTCGCCGGAGCGCAAAATCCAGGAATTGACGGACGCGGATCTCGAGCATCTGCGTGGTGAACTCGGCAAGTATGTCATCGAGGGTGATTTGCGCCGGCAGGTCGCAATGGATATCAAGCGGCTAATGGACCTCGGCTGCTACCGTGGGATACGACACCGGCGTGGTCTTTCGGTGCGCGGGCAACGGACGCGCACCAATGCACGAACTCGTAAAGGACCCCGACGGGCGGTCACGCGATAACGATGACGCCAACGTGTGCTTGTACCTATAGATGAGCTGTTAATCGCGGCCTCTGTAACTTGATGTGCGTTGCGTTGAGCGTGCGCGAGCCGAGTCACACCCCTGTCGCGATGGATAACGTAAGACCCGCAACCGTACAGCGGTGGACTGTAACTTAAGGAAAGGATATGGCGAAAGCGAGTAGCCGAACGCGTAAGCGCGCCCGACGTACCGTCGTCGACGGCATTGCGCATATCAACGCATCGTTCAACAATACGGTCATCACTCTCACCGACAGACAGGGCAATGTGCTGGCGTGGGCAAGTGCCGGCGGCAGCGGATTTCGCAGCTCCCGCAAGAGCACACCCTTTGCGGCGCAGGTGGCTTCCGAACGAGCAGGCGAATCAGCCAAGGACTACGGCCTGAAGAATTTGGAGGTGCGGGTCAAAGGGCCGGGTCCCGGGCGGGAGTCCGCCGTGCGCGCATTGAATAACGCGGGCTATCGGATCACCAATATCGCGGACGTTACGCCCATTCCACATAATGGCTGCCGCCCGCCGAAAAAGCGGCGTGTCTGAAGGCTGAGGGGCAAGAGTCATGGCACGGTATACCGGTCCCACCTGTAAACTCGCCCGGCGCGAGGGCACGGATCTTTTTCTAAAGAGCCGTGTCCGGCCGCTTGACAGCAAGTGCAAGCTTGATACACCACCAGGGCAACATGGGCAACGCCGTGGCCGAATCTCTGATTACGGGCTGCAGTTGCGCGAGAAACAGAAAGTCCGCCGTACATATGGTGTGCTGGAGCGGCAGTTTCGCAATTATTACAAAGAGGCCGATCGCCGCAAGGGCAACACGGGCGAATCTCTTCTGCAACTGCTTGAATGTCGCCTCGATAATACGGTTTACAGGATGGGCTTTGGCTCCACGCGTGCGGAGGCGCGCCAGCTTGTGAGTCACCGGGCGATTCTCGTCAATGGTCGCGTGAGTAACATACCCTCGCGCATCCTGAATTCCGGGGACGTGGTTTCCGTAAAGGAGAAAGCACAGAAGCAGTTACGTGTGCAGGCCGCGCTTGAGATGGCCCAGCAGATTGGGTTACCCGGCTGGGTGGAAGTGGATGTCAAGCAGTTCGAAGGGACCTTCAAACGTATGCCTGACCGCAGCGATTTGTCGCCCGACATCAACGAGCATCTTATCGTTGAGCTCTACTCTAAGTAAGGAATCCACGCCGCGTCGCCGAATCGAGAGGTCGATCCACAATGCAGGGTCAGTTCAAGGATTTCTTAAAGCCGCGAGTTGTCGGCGTCGAAGCGGTGAGCGACCGCCGCGCCAGAATAACGCTCGAGCCGTTGGAGCGCGGGTTCGGTCATACGCTTGGCAATGCGCTAAGGCGCGTGCTGCTCTCGTCCATGCCCGGTTACGCCGTGGTCGAAGTGGAAATCGAAGGTGTGTTGCATGAATACACCGCCGTAGAAGGTGTTCAGGAGGACGTGGTCGATATCCTTCTTAACCTCAAAAATCTCGCGGTGAGGCTTCATTCGAAAGACAAAGCGACACTGCGGCTCTCGAAGCAAGGTCCGGGACTGGTTACAGCGGCGGATATTCAAGCCGACCACGATGTCGAGATCAAGAATCCGGAACTCGCAATCGCTAATCTCACCAAGGCCGGTCAGATTGATATGACGCTTTATGTCGCGCGCGGCTGTGGCTACGAGCCGGTGACGAGCCGAGCAGAGCGTGACGAGGAGCGTCCTATCGGCCGTCTGCAGGTGGATGCAAGCTACAGTCCCGTTCGGCGAGTCGCTTACAACGTCGAGAGCGCCCGCGTGGAGCAGCGCACCGATCTCGACAAGCTCGTCATGGACATCGAGACTAATGGGGTGCTGGAACCCGAAGAGGTCGTTCGCTTCGCAGCGGGAGTACTGCGTGATCAGCTTTCCGTGTTCGTGGATCTCGAGGGTGGTGAAGACTTCGAGGATCAGGTGCGTGCGGCGCCGGAGGTCGATCCCGTGCTTCTGAGGCCAATCGACGATCTCGAGCTTACGGTTCGCTCTGCGAACTGCCTGAAGGCCGAAAACATCCACTGCGTCGGGGACCTCGTACAGAAGACCGAAGTCGAACTGCTCAAGACGCCGAACCTTGGCAAGAAGTCGCTTAACGAAATCAAAGAGGTGCTCGCCCAGCACGGCCTCGCGCTCGGTATGCGCCTAGAGAATTGGCCACCCCGTAGCTACGACGACAAAGACCGAGCGATTGGTTAGTGTTGGGTAACGGATGCGGTCCTGACTGCGGCGGCTGCGGAGACGAATCTGAAAGACAGCGTGGTTCGTCCTCGAAGTACGTAATCTCGGGTCAAAAAGGAGTTTCAGAAAATGCGTCATCGTAAAGCCGGACGCAAGCTTGGCCGTACCAGCAGCCATAGGCAGGCGATGTTCCGTAACATGGCGGCGTCACTCTTTTGCCATGAGGCGATTCACACCACGCTACCCAAGGCCAAGGAACTACGACGTGTGGCGGAACCGCTCATCACGCTAGCTAAGGAAGACACGGTGGCCAACCGGCGACTGGCGTTTGCCCGACTGCGTGACAAGGCTGGAGTAAAAAAGCTTTTTGACGAGCTTGGGCCGAGCTACCGGGAACGACCTGGCGGGTATCTTCGAGTGCTCAAGGCGGGTTTCCGTTCTGGAGACAATGCACCAATGGCCTATGTCGAATTGGTGGGTCGCTCACAAGCACAGAGCGCTGAATGATCCCGCTCGCTCGTTGACGAGCGGGTGCTGAGGCACCCGTTTCGGCCGTGCAGTCCACGGTATACTTCCGTTTCTCTAGTCCGCTCGGCCAGCGCCATCGTTTGCCCTGTTACACGTAAGTAAGCCCATGTTCCTGCTGTTCACCGACTTTGGTTGGCAAGGGCCGTACGTTGGGCAAATCAAGGTCGTGCTGTCAGGGCGCCATCCGAGTTATCCCATCATTGATCTGATGCATGATGCATCGGCGTTTCGGCCGGTAGAGGCCGGGTATTTGCTCGCAGCCATGGCGTATCGGATTCCAACCGGCGCGATTGTCGTGGCGGTGGTCGATCCGGGCGTGGGTACGGAGCGCCGGGCCATTGCCGCGTCATTGGGCGGGCGTTGGTTTGTTGGGCCGGATAATGGTTTGTTGGCGCCCGTAATAGAGGCAGAGCGGCAGAACCGGCAGGTGTTCACCCTGCCTACGCCGAAAGACGCTTCGGCGAGCTTTCATGGTCGCGATGTATTCGCACCGGCGGCAGCCGAACTGGCAAGGGACGGCTACGTCACAAATCAGCGCAAAATTCGGGATTGGGTTGGTCGGGGCTCGCCCGCAGACATTGATAGGATCGTCTACATTGATGGCTATGGTAACGTGCTTTCGGGACGGCGGGCCGGGACGCTATCCTGCAACGTTGACCCGGTGATTGGCGGTGAACGGATCACTCGGGGGCGCACGTTTGCCGATGTGGCTCCTGGGGAAGCTTTTTGGTACAGCAACTCGCTCGGTTTGGCTGAGATTGCGGTCAATCGCGGAAACGCCGCTCAGCGCTTTGAACTGGAAATGGGTGCGACGCTGCAGTTCCAGCCGGCGAGCGGAAACGATGCGTCTTAGGCACGAAGGCGTGGCGAGTCCTGTATCTGATTGCTTTTGGTTGGATAAGCGCGTTCTCGTTTCCCAGAATCGTGCAGAACGCCGGCGCATGGGTGCGATTTGCGCCGGGCCATAGAGATTTCGCTCGCGGGTGCCATGAGAACGCAACGCCTCGATGTCTGGGGGCGAAGCGGGATCAGGCAGCGTTACACTTCGGGCAAAGCGGGTCGGGTGCCGTTGCATGCGCTTTGCTAGAATGCCGAGAGCATGAGCGCCGATTGAGCGGCGGCGCCAGTTGAATCAATTGTTTCTATCCTAAAGCAGCTAGGAGGCCTGCCATGAAAGCACCTGTACGCGTCGCGGTAACTGGTGCTGCGGGTCAGATCGGTTACAGTCTCCTATTTCGAATCGCTGCGGGCGAGATGCTCGGCAAGGATCAGCCGGTGGTCTTGCAGCTATTGGAGATCACACCCGCGTTGGAGGTGCTCGAAGGCGTGGTAATGGAACTCGAAGACTGCGCCTTTCCATTACTTGCGGGTATCGAAACGAGTGATCAAGCGAAAGAGGCCTTTCGGGATGCCGACATCATTCTGTTGATTGGTGCCAAACCGCGCGGCCCGGGGATGGAACGCAAAGACTTGTTGGAGGCAAACGCGGTTATTTTCTCGGAGCAGGGCGAGGCGATCGATGAGGTGGCCAGTCGTGATGTCCGGGTCTTAGTAGTCGGTAACCCTGCCAATACCAACGCGCTGATCGTGCAACGCAATGCGCCGAACATCGACCCGCGCCGTTTCACCGCGATGACCCGTTTGGATCACAATCGAGCGCTGGCACAACTTGCGAAAAAGACGGGATCTCGCGCCAGTGACCTGCGGCAGATGATTATCTGGGGAAACCATTCCTCGACCCAGTATCCGGATATCAGCCAAGCCACTGTCAAAGGACGGCGTGCCACCGGCTTAGTCGACAAGCAGTGGCTGATTCACGATTTCATACCCACCGTTCAGCAGCGCGGTGCGGCCATCATCAGGGCTCGTGGCCAATCCAGCGCGGCTTCAGCCGCAACCGCCATCATAGACCACATGCGCAGTTGGTCCCTTGGGACACCAGAGGATGACTGGGTAAGCATGGCTGTGATCTCTGATGGGAGTTATGGGATCGCCGAGGGCCTTTTTTTCTCCTTCCCATGCCGTTGCTCCGACGGCGATTATCACGTGGTAACCGGGTTGGAAATCGATGATTTCAGTCGCGAACGCCTAGTGGCTACGGAACAGGAGTTAATGGAAGAGCGCGGCGCGATAAATCATCTGCTGCCCTAGAATGGTTCCCGGTATCGGTTGATACTGCGGCAACGGTGCAACTTCGGGCCTCTACTCGACGGCGATGCGAGCGCCGCGATAGGGGTTCAATAAGGGTTTCAGAAATCGGCCGGTTTGGGATTGGACAGTGTCCGCTATTTCCTCGGGCGTGCCGGTTGCCAGTATTTTCCCGCCACCGGCGCCGCCCTCCGGCCCAAGATCGATGATCCAATCGGCTGTTTTGATCACATCAAGATTGTGCTCGATGACGATCACCGTGTTGCCCCGGTCACGTAGCTGGTGCAGGACTTGAAGCAGCTGATCGATGTCATGAAAATGCAAGCCCGTCGTGGGCTCGTCCAAAATATACAGCGTGTTGCCCGTGTCGCGCTTGGAGAGTTCTCGGGCCAGCTTCACTCGCTGAGCCTCCCCGCCGGAGAGTGTGGTAGCGCTCTGTCCTAGCTTGATATAGCTCAAGCCTACATCCACGAGCGTCTGTAGCTTGCGCTTGACGGCCGGCACCGCCGTAAAGCATTCGAGCGCTTCGGCGACGCTGAGCTCCAGCGTCTCATAGATGTTGCGGCCCTTGTACCTGATCTCCAAAGTCTCGCGATTGTAGCGTTTGCCTTGGCAGACGTCGCAGGGGACATAGATATCGGGTAGAAAGTGCATCTCAACGCGAAGCACCCCACCTCCCAGGCAGGCCTCGCAGCGCCCGCCTTTGACATTGAAGCTGAAGCGTCCAGGTCGGTAACCGCGCGCACGCGCCTCTGGTGTGCCGGCAAAGAGCTCGCGCAAGGGGGCGAATATGCCAGTATAGGTCGCCGGATTGGAGCGGGGGGTGCGGCCGATCGGGTTCTGATCGATGTCGGTGACCTTGTCGAATAGCCCGAGATTGTCCACACCGTCGCACGGCGCCGGCGTCTCGCTGGCGCCGTTGAGCACGCGCGCCGCATAACGATACAGCGTGTCGTTGATCAGGGTCGACTTTCCGGAACCGGACACGCCGGTGACGCAAATCATCATGCCAGCCGGAATCTCGACATCGATACCGCGCAGGTTATTGCCCCAGGCATTGCGCAGTCGAACGATACGGTTTGGGTCGACGGCCTGGCGAGTCGTAGGCACCGCGATTGTGCGGCGCCCGGAAAGATAGTCCCCGGTTATCGATTCCCGGCTGCGCTCGATGTCGGCGATGCGACCTTGTGCCACAACGCGACCGCCGTGTGTGCCGGCGCCCGGGCCGATGTCCACGATATGATCCGCGCTACGAATGGCGTCTTCGTCATGCTCGACGACGATCAGCGTGTTCCCGAGATCCCGCAGATCCCGCAGCGTCCGCAACAGCCGTTCGTTATCCCGCTGATGCAGGCCGATAGAAGGCTCGTCCAGTACGTACATAACTCCGACGAGTCCGGCTCCGATCTGGCTGGCGAGACGGATGCGCTGGGATTCGCCAGCGGATAGCGTATTGGCGCTGCGCGCCAGCGTGAGGTATTCGAGTCCGACATCGACAAGAAATGAAAGGCGCTTCTGAATCTCGTTGCGTATCGGGTCGGCGATCTCCCCCTGGCTCCCCGGCAGCGTAAGCTGTGCGAAGAAGGCGAGGGCGCGGCCTATCGGCCGCTCGGTAATGGCCGGTAAGCTTTGTCCGGCGATAAAAACATGTCGTGCGCCCCGATTGAGGCGGGCGCCGCGGCAGTCCGGGCACACGCGCAGGGTGAGGTAGTGGCTCAGTTCCTCGCGAACGATACCCGACTCTGTCTCGCGGTAGCGCCGCTGCATGTTTGGTATCACACCCTCGAACGGGTGGCTGTCGGTTGTGTGGCGAGCCGAGGACTTTCGATAGTGGAACTCGATGCATTCGGTGCCGCTGCCGTAGAGCACAATCTCGCGAAGCTGTTGCGAAAACGCCTGAAACGGCGTGTTCAGATCGAATCCGTAATGTTTGGCAAGGTCTCTGAGCAGTTGGTTATAATACGGATTGCGCCGGTCCCAGCCCCGTATCGCCCCGCCCGCCAGAGAGAGCTCGGGGTGTTTGACGATCCGCTCGGGGTCGAAGAATTGCTGCTGCCCTAGTCCGCTGCAAAGGGCGCAGGCGCCATGCGGATTATTGAAGGAGAACAGGCGCGGCTCCAGTTCTGCTAGGGAGTAACCGCACTCGGGACAGGCAAAGCCGGCCGAGAAAATCAATTCATCTTGCGGTGAGCTCGCCTCCAGAAAACCCAGGCGTGCGATGCCGCCTGTGAGCGCCAAGCACGTTTCCAGTGAATCCGCTATGCGTGCGGCCTGATCGGGTCGCGCCCGGAACCGGTCGACCACCGCCTCGATGGTGTGAGCGCGTTTGCCGTCAAGCCGCGGCAGCTCATCGAGATCCATCACTTGGCCGTCGATGCGTGCGCGGACGAATCCGCTGCTGCGCAGCTCCTCCAGAACCGCGAGATGCTCGCCCTTGCGGCCCTCCACGCGCGGGGCGATCAGCATGAGCTTGCTCCCCTCGGGCAGACTCAGAATCTGGTCCACCATTTGGCTTACCGTCTGAGCATTGAGCTCGATGCCATGGTCCGGACAGCGAGGTGTTCCCGCGCGTGCATAAAGTAGGCGCAGATAGTCATGGATCTCGGTCACCGTGCCAACGGTGGAACGGGGATTATGCGACGTGGCTTTCTGTTCGATGGAAATGGCCGGTGAGAGGCCCTCGATATGGTCGACATCCGGTTTCTGCATCAGCGACAGGAACTGCCTGGCATACGCCGAGAGCGATTCGACGTAGCGCCGCTGGCCTTCGGCAAACAGTGTGTCGAATGCGAGCGAGGACTTCCCCGAGCCCGAGATGCCGGTGATCACCGTAAGCCGGTCACGCGGTAGCTCCAGATCGATGCCGCGAAGGTTGTGAGTCCGTGCGCCTTGGATTCGAATGGTGTCCATGGATAAGGCTTGGTAACACTTTCCAGTGGTGTCATGGGGTTCGTTCCGGACCGAGGCCGGCACGAGGCTTGAGCTTGGGGTCCGAAGGACAACCTGCTACTATACGCCAGCAAAGTCGCCTGTCTCATCCTCAGAGCCCTTATAGTGTCGGGACAATCTTGAGTTCCAAGCATCCCCGTTCAAGTAATCCGATGACGAGCACCGAGCGTCGGGCCGCGGTTGGACTCGCGTCGATCTTCGGTATGCGTATGCTCGGGCTGTTCTTCATCATGCCCGTATTCACGCTTTACGCGGACGAGCTCACCTCCGCGACGCCGATGCTGATCGGCGTCGCCCTAGGCGCTTACGGCCTGACCCAGGCGATCCTGCAGGTGCCGATGGGCATGGCCTCCGATCGCATCGGGCGCAAGCCGATCATTATCGGCGGATTGCTGATATTCGCGCTCGGCAGCGCCGTGGCAGCACTGTCGAGCAGTATTTACGGCGTCATCTTCGGCCGGGCGCTGCAGGGTTGCGGCGCGATTGCGTCGGCGATCATGGCGTTGGCCGCCGACGCCACTCGCGAGAGTCAGCGCACCAAGATCATGGCTTTCATCGGGATCAGCATCGGTGCGGCGTTCATGCTGGCGCTCGTCATCGCACCCACGGTGGCTTATCAGGTCGGTCTCTCCGGAATATTCTGGTGCACCGCAGCGCTCGCGCTCGTCGCCATGGCGTTGCTCTATCTGTTCGTGCCCGGGCGCTATGAGCACTCCCATGAGCGCGACATCCGGCCCGGCTCCTTCGGGCGGGCATTGAAGCATCCGGACCTGATCCGCCTCGACCTTAGCGTGCTCGCCTTGCATTTGATCCTCACGGCCGGTTTCGTGGTGCTGCCGGTGGTTATTCAGGACAGCATTCATCTACCGAAGCCCGAGCACTGGAAAGTTTATGTGCCCGTGATGTTGATCTCAGCCGGGCTGCTCTTCCCGGCCGTGAGTGTAGGCGAGGCCAAAGGAATGATGCATCGGCTGATCGCGGCGATGGTGGCGGTATTAACCATCGGCGCGCTCGCCCTGGCGGATGCCATCCATGTCGCCCCTTGGGCCGTATTCATGGCATTGTTGGTTTATTTCACAGCCTTCAACATCCTGGAGTCGAGCCTGCCGTCGTTGGTGTCCCGATTCGCTCCGGAGGACGCCAAGGGCGCAGCCCTCGGTGTCTTTTCGACCTGTCAGTTCATCGGCGCTTTTCTAGGCGGTGTATTGGGCGGAGCAGCATATGGGCGCTTCGGGGTTGAGGGAACGTTTCAATTCTGTGCCGTGATTGCGGGCGTTTGGTTCCTGGTGGTATTGGGGCTACGATCGCCTGGGCAGAACAGGGCGCCGGACAGGGAATATCATAGCGCCTGAACGGCAGGCATGCGTTTGCGCTCCGGTTTAGAGAGACTCAAAGCGCTGCCTGGGCGATGGCCGTCTCGCGTCCCCCGCTCGTTCGCGATGCCGGTGTCGTTTTCGAATTGATGACTGGGGAGCGGCAATTCGTCGAGGCGCATCATGAAAGTCCCCGGCGACCTTGGAGCGTCGCCCAGACGAGCCTTGTTTTCGGCGGCCGCCCCTTTACGCCTTTCAATAGCTGAATGATGCGATCAGTAGCTGCAAGAAGTACGGCGAGCGCGCAGCCGCACGGCTGGCCTGGACGATGCGCCGGTTTTCAGTGGATTTAATCTCAATTAGGGAAAGGAAATGACTGACCTCATCGCGCCTCATGGGGGCCAATTAAAGAATCTGTATCTTTCGTCCGAGCACGCGGCCGAGGAGCAGCGCCGGGCCGTCGAGTATGTCAGTTGGGATCTCACGCAGCGCCAGCTCTGCGACATCGAATTGCTGCTCAACGGCGGCTTTTCGCCGCTGGAAGGATTCCTTGGCCGTGCCGACTACGAGCGTGTCGTCGAGGAGATGCGGCTGGCCGACGGCACGTTGTGGCCTATCCCCATCACGCTCGATGTGACGCGCGAGTTCGCCGAGGGCGTCGGCGTGGGAGGCAAGGTTGCCCTGCGCGACGATGAGGGCATGCTGATCGCGGTATTGGAAGTGGACGAGATCTGGGAGCCGGATCGACAGGCCGAATGTCTCGGCGTTTTCGGCACCGAGGACACCGCTCACCC
>NZ_JBXWZQ010000157.1:0-2827 GCF_059432795.1 Nitrococcus sp.
TGAAATGGAACATGCCCGCGAGCGGGCCCAAGACGCTCAATGGGCTCATACTCGAGCAACTGGAGTCCATCCCGGAACCGGGCACCAGTCTGCTACTCGATGATTATCCGGTCACCATCATTCAAACTCAGCGCCACAAAGTGAAGATGGCACGGATCCAGCCCCGCCGGCACCGGCGCAAGACACGCCCGGTCGAATGACCGCCTCGCCGGCCGTGATTACCCGCCGGGCGCCTGCGCCCGAGCGGCATCTCGAAGCCGCAACGATCACTTCCCGGGGCGCAAGCGTCGCCAGACCGTACCCTGCGGCGTGTCCTCAAGGGCTATGCCTTCGCCTTGGAGCTCATCGCGAATGCGATCTGCCATGGCGAAGTCACGGTTTTTTCGCGCCAGGGCGCGTTCGGCGAGCAGCGCTTCCACCCGTTCACTGGCAATTCCGGTAGCGGCCTGCGCCCGGTCACCGCCCTTGAAAAATACGTTCGGCTCCGTTTGCGCCAGCCCGAGCACAGCGCCGAGCTCGCGCAGTGTGGCCGCAAGCGCCGCCGCCTCGGACTCGGCGTGCTCCCGACGCCGATTGATCTCGCGGGCAAGATCGAAGAGCACAGACAACGCCAAAGGCGTATTGAAGTCATCATCCATGGCTTTTCGAAAGGCCTCGCGATACGGCTCGGCCAGCGCCGGCAAGGCCTCGGCCGGGGCCAGATCACGCAACGCCAGGTAAAGACGCTCGACCGCCGCGCGGGCGTTGTCCAAATCGCTTGCCGAATAGTTGAGCGGACTGCGGTAATGGCTCGAGAGCAGAAAGTAGCGTATCTCCTCGGCGCGATAGGCCTGCATCACCTCGCGTACCGTGAAGAAATTGCCGAGCGACTTGGACATCTTCTCGTCGTCGACGCGGATATGCCCGTTGTGCATCCAGTAATTGACATAGCGCCCGCCCCAGGCCGCCTCGGACTGCGCAATCTCGTTCTCGTGGTGGGGAAACTTGAGATCGAGGCCGCCGCCGTGGATATCGAAGTGCCGCCCGAGACAGGCGCCGGCCATGGCCGAGCATTCGATGTGCCAACCGGGGCGCCCTTCGCCCCAGGGTGCCGGCCAGCAGGGTTCCCCGCGCTTGGCCGCCTTCCACAGAACGAAATCGGCCGCGTCGCGCTTGCCCGTCTCTGGCTCGACTCGAGCCCCAAGGCGAAGCTCCTCCGAGCGTTCACCGGAGAGCTTTCCATAATCCGCGAAGCGCTCCACGGCGTAGTAAATGCTGCCCTCCTCGACCTGATAGGCGTAGCCGCGATCGAGTAGTTGCTGGATCAGCACAATGATTGCGTCCATGTAAGCGGTCGCCCGGGGCTCGGCATCGGGCAAGAGGCAACCCAAGGCCTGCATGTCTTCATGCATCGCCGCGATGAAACGCTCTGTCAGAGCACTCACGGGTTCGTTGAGCTCGGCGGCGCGGCGGATGATTTTGTCATCCACGTCGGTGATGTTGCGCACATAGTCCACATGGAAACCCGCGGAGCGCAGATAACGAACCACGGTGTCGAAGACCACCATCGCCCGGGCATGGCCGAGATGGCAGTAATCGTAGACCGTCATGCCACAGACATAAATGCGTACGCGGCCGGGCTCGATGGGCCGAAACGCTTCTTTGCAGTTGGTCAGGCTGTTGTAAATGTAAAGCATCGTTTTCCGGGTGCTTTCAACGGCGTCGGGCCAGCTCACCGGCCCGGCGCAATCGCTCCGCTACGCTTTGTGTGCTCATCAGGCTCAGGATTTCCGTCAGCTCCGGGCCATGAGGCTCTCCGGTGAGCGCAAGGCGCAGAGGCAAAAACAGGGAGCGCCCGCGCAGACCGGTGGTCTCGCGCAGCCGCCGCAACGATAACGTACCGTCCTCTTCAAGCATACGCGCCGCCGTCTCGAAGAATTCCGGCCCTGCCGCCATCACCACCTCACGCGACGGCTCATCGGGAGAGTCCGGCTCACCGTAGATCCGTTCCGCCCAGGCGCGAAGCTCGTCAGGAAAACGCACGTTGCCGCGCAGCACTTCCACAAAGCGCCGGCGCGATGCCGCAGGCATCTCTACCGCGTCAAGCCACGCCTCGAGCGCCGAGACCGGTGCGCAAGCCACCGCCTGCTGTTGCCAGTAGTCGAGCTGCTGCAAGTCGAACCGGGCCGGCGCCCGTCCGATACGCGAGACGTCGAAGGCATCGGCAAGCCCCGAGAGCTCCTGCAACGCCATATCGCCAAAGGCATGGCCCAGCCGCGCGAGGTAGTTCAGCAGCGCCAGGGGCAGATAGCCCGCGGCACGCAGCGCCGCCACGGACCGCGCACCGTGGCGTTTGGCGAGCGGGGCGCCGTCCGGCCCGACAATCATGGGCAAGTGACCGTACCGGGGCGCGGCCAGGCCGAGCGCTTCCAATAGCAGCAACTGCCGCGGTGTATTGGCCACGTGGTCCTCGGCACGCAGCTCGTGCGTAATACCCCTGAGCGCATCATCCACGGCGTTGGAGAATAGAAAAGAGGCCGAGCCGTCGGCCCGACGTATGATGAAATCTCCAAGCGCATCCGTCGAGACCCGCTGAGCGCCACGCACGATATCCGTGTACACGATCTCGCTTGCCTCGGGAACGCGAACGCGCAGCGTCGGCCGCTCGCCTCGACCGATACGCCCCCGGATCTCCTCTGCGGTCAGGCAACGGCAGGTTCCCGGATACCGCGGCGGCTGCCGGGCAGCGCGCTGGGCCTCGCGCTGGCGCTGCAGCTCCTGGTCGCTGCAGAAACACGGGTATACCCGCCCGCTTTGCTCGAGGCGCGGATAGAGCTCGGCGTAGATC
>NZ_JBXWZQ010000158.1:0-4857 GCF_059432795.1 Nitrococcus sp.
GCGCTCGACGCCGCGGATTATCTATTTTATACCCAGGGCTATTCAGCCACGGGCGTGAATCAGATCATCTCGGAGGCGAACGTCGCACGGGCGAGCTTCTATCAGCACTATCCGTCCAAGAAAGCCCTAGCGCTTGCCTATCTGCGCCGCCGTCATCAAAGATGGTTCGCGCAGTTGCGCGCGCGGGTGGAGGCGGCAACGGATGCGCGGGCACGCCTTTTCGCTCTGTTCGAGTTCCTGGCGGCCTGGCTGCCTGCCACGAATTATCGCGGCTGCGCGTTTTTGAACATCGTTGCCGAATCGCCGAGGCTGGGAGCGGATTTTCAGGCGCTCGTCGGCCGCCATAAATCCGAGCTGCGGGATCTTATACACGCCTTGGTCGCCGAGCTCGACGTGCCATCGCCAGGGCCGATCGCAGACGCGGTGCATCTGTTATGCGAGGGCGCCATCGTGGAGAGTCAGGTGATGCGTGATGCCTGGCCGATTCAGGCTGCGCAAGAGGCGGTGCGCCGCTTGATAGATCGCTGATCGGACAGTCAGGCAGGGGCAAAAAAATTTCCGCGAGAAAAAGACAGAGTGGTCTGTCCAGTTCCTTTGGAAGGAGGTGACACGATGTCCAAGCGACTCGGCATTTACGTATTCGATGGCGTGGAAGTCATCGACTTTTCGGCACCTCTGGGTGTCTTTGCGGTGGCGCGCCGCATGGACCCGGAGCTGGATGCCTTCCTCGTGGGCGATTCCGGTGTTTCCGTCAAGACGACGGCGAACATGGAGGTGACGCCGCGTTACGGCCTCGATGCGCGCCCGGCGATGGACGCCTTCCTGATTCCCGGGGGAATCGGCACCCGCAACGAGATGCATAATGGCCGGCTGCTCGAGTTCGTGCGATCTCTGCCGAACGAAACGCTGCTGGTCAGCGTGTGCACCGGGTCATGGATCTATGGCCGCACCGGATTGCTGGACGGACGCAAAGCGACCAACCGCAAGCACGGCGATCCGTCCGAGAAGCTGCTGCCGATCGACCGCCTCGGCGAGATCGCACCTGCTTGCGTCATCGACCGTCATCGCATCGTGGACACCGGTCGCGTGATCACGGCCGGCGGTATTTCATCGGGGCTCGAAATGGGCCTTTATCTGCTCTCGCGCTTTGGCCACGACGAGAAGTTTGTAGACACCGTAGCCTACATCATGGAATACGAGCGGCAGTGGGCGATGATGAAAAGCGACCGACTCGTCGAGCGACTTGAGTCCTGAGACGGTTGAGCGCATGTACGGCTTCGTTTCAGGCGGAGCCGGTCGCGTGGCCCCGCCCGCTAAGTCGACTGCTCAGCGCTCACCCCGCCGAGATTGAGGCCTACCACGCCGAGGATGATGAACAAGACGCTGATGAACTTCATGAGAGTTGCCGTTTCACGGAAATACAGGATACCGATCGCTGCAATAAAGGCGGTGCCGATCCCGGACCAAAGCGCATAGGCGACACTGACTTCTATTTTCCTCAGCGCAAAGGTGAGCGCCGCAAAAGAGGCCGCTTAAACACAAACAGAAGCAGCGTGGGAACAAACCGGGTGAAGCCCTCCGATAGCTTCATCGAGGTCGTTCCGGCCACCTCCAGGACGATGGCGCCCGCGAGTAGGATCCAAATGTTGCATCGATGCCTCCTGTTTGGTGTGTATCGCGAACCCCGGGATGGCGCAGACGTGCCGGCGTGGATCACGGGATAGGCAGCGGGGTCTCAGCCGGGAGCGCCGAGGATATCCGCCAGAGCCTCGGGTAACTGTGGATAGCGGAAGCGAAAGCCGCGGTCCAGCGCCCGTTGGGGCAACACCTGCTGCCCGGTCAGGAAGAGATGCGCCATCTCGCCTTGACTGGTGCGCACCAGCCAGGCCGGGACACGAATCCAGGCCGGGCGATTGAGTACCCGCCCCAGCGTCTTGGCAAAGTCGCGATTGGTTTGCGGGTGCGGGCTGGTGGCGTTGAACGGCCCATGCAGCTCGGGATCGTCGATCAGGTGCTGTGCCAGGGCGATCCAGTCGTCGATGTGCACCCAGGAGAGCCACTGGCGGCCGTCACCGAGATAGCCGCCCAAGCCGCGGCGGAAGGGGGGCAGCAAGCCGGCGAGGGGCCCGCCGTTCGGGCCCAGAACCGCACCCGAGCGCATCAGGCACACCCGCGCCCCGGCGGCCTCGGCCATCAGCGCCGCCTCTTCCCAGGCCTGGCACAGATGTGACTGATATTCGTCCCCGGCGCTTGAGCGCTCGTCGAGCCGGGTATCACCCCGCGCTCCATAATAGCCCACGGCAGAGCCGTTGATCAGCACCGGTGGCGCGTCGCTGAGGCCATGGATGTACTCGACGACCTCGCGGGTGACCCCGACCCGGCTTTCCACAAAGCGGCGCTTGCGGGTGCGGTTCCAGCGCCCGCTGGCGAGATTCTCTCCGGCGAGGTTGAAGATGACCGCGGGAGCGGAGTCGCTGGGAATCTCCTGCAGGCGGGCGGTAGCCCTCACGGCGGGGCCGAGGTGCTGCTCTGCGCGTGCCACATCCCGCGTCAGCACGAGCACTCGCCATCCCCTGGCGAGGTAGCAGCGAACCAGCGCGCTGCCGATGAAGCCCGTCCCTCCGGTGATCAGCACGGTGGCCATGTACCGTATCCCCTCTCGCGGCGCGTGTTTTGCCCGTTTGCCCGGTTCGGATCGAGCCTCGCTCGCCCGGTGCCCCCGGGAGGCGATGACGCGCTCAGTATAGTTGCCCCGCCTCGCGCAAGCGCAGGGCGGGGCGAAGGTCGGCTTGGCGTTGACAGCGTTCGCACCATTGAATCTGCCGGGGCGATTGCCCTGCGGAGCGTCGTGGGGATTCACGGCTTGCGGGGGGCGCGGAGCGCCCGGCGCATCTCGTTCTAGGGCCGGGTATGTGGCACAGTGACATCGATCATGGATGCGATAACCGAAGAGGTGATGGGATGACGGATCGGCTTCGACGGCGCGCGGTTTTGATTTGCTTGCTCGGCCTGCTGCTGCTCGGTCCGGCGCTCGCCACGTCGCAGGAACAGATACGGCCACGGGTGGCGTTCAATACCAGTGAAGGCCGCTTCATCGTGGAGCTCTACCCGGAAAAAGCGCCAAAGACAGTGGACAATTTCCTGCGTTACGTTCGCGAGGGGTTTTACGACGGCACGATTTTTCATCGAGTGATCTCTGGATTCGTCATTCAAGGCGGTGGCTATACCGCCGAGTACGAGCGCAAGCCGACCCATCCGCCGATCGTCAATGAGGCCGACAATGGGTTGCCCAACGAGCGGGGCACCCTGTCCATGGCGCGGACACGGGACCCCGATTCCGCGACCAGCCAGTTCTTCGTCAACCTTGCCGACAACGATACGTTGAACCGCCGCTCCGCGTCGTACGCCGGCGCCGGCTATGCGGTATTCGGCAAGGTGGTGCAAGGTATGGAGACGATCGACGAGATCGCGCATACGCAGACTGGACCCGCGGGACCCTTTCCCCGCGATGCGCCGCGGCCGGCGATAGTCATCCGCGATGCGCAGGTGCAGCAAGCCGGTTCGGCCGATGAGAAGGGCGAGGGCGGGTGAGCGGCGGCCAAGGAATGCTAACAGGACGCCCAGCCGATCCGGTGGGTGGGTCGCGGTCCATTGCCTCTTTCCTTGGCGCGGCGGCGATTTGCTCGATCGTCTTGGTGACGGCTGCGGCCGCGGCCGCCACGGGCGCGAACGTGTCGGCAGCGAGCGGCCCGGAGAGGAATTTTTTGGGGATGGCGAAAGCTCCGCTCGAAAAGCCGATCACAACCGATCGACCGAGCTTCGGGGACGCGACCGTCACCGTGCCCTCGGGTTGGTTTCTCCTCGAATCCGGCTATCGCTATAGCCGCGACGGCGGGGAGAGTATCCACAATGGCCCCGTGTTGCAGTTACGCTCGGGTTTGGCCCGTAACCTCGAGCTGCGGCTTGGCTGGGATGGCTATGTCCACGCCAGAGATGATCGGCAAGGTGCAGGTAACACCCGTGCGGGCCTGAAGCTGCAAGCGTTGCGCGAGCATGCGCTGGTGCCAAGCGTGGTCGTGATCCCGGAGCTCGTCCTGCCGACGGGCGATGACGACGTCGCGGCCGATGAGGTGGAGCCTGAGGTGCGGGTCGCTTGGAGACACAGCCTCACGTCGTCCCTGGGAATCAGTGGCAATTTCAATGTCGCGGCGCGTGCCGATTCTGACAGCAGCAGACATCTGTTGGAATACGCCGCCTCCCTTGCGACGGGCTTTGCCTTGAGCCGCACCGTCTCGGGCTACATCGAATATTTCGGTATTTTCCGGGAAGCGGGCCTCGGCCGCGACACCCATTCGATCAACTCGGGGCTCGCGTATCTGCTCAGCAATCGCCTTCAGTTCGATGTGTTCGCGGGTGCGGGATTGAATGCCGCAGCGGAGAATATGTTTGCCGGCGTCGGTCTCTCCCGTCTGTGGTAGGCAGCGCGCCCGAACCGCATAGGTTCGCAGGCAGCCGGGATAAGGAGGTTATGGTCGAAGCCGCTCGCGATTCGTACCTGATCGATGGTCCGCAAGGCGCGCCGAGCGTCGTGCTCGCCCATGGTGCCGGTGCACCCATGGACAGTGAGTTCATGAACGCCATCGCCGCCGGTCTGGCACGGCACGGCCTGCGCGTGGTGCGCTTCGAATTTCCTTACATGGCCGCCACGCGTCGCGATGGCAGGAAGCGGCCCCCGGATCGCGAGGCGGCATTGCTCGAGTGCTGGCGCGGCGTCATGCGTGAGCTCGGCGGGACCGAACAGCGAGTAATCGGCGGCAAGTCGCTGGGGGGTCGTATGGCGAGCCTGATCGCCGATGA
>NZ_JBXWZQ010000159.1:0-19616 GCF_059432795.1 Nitrococcus sp.
ACACCACCCCCCGCGCCCCCCTCCCCCCACCGAACCTGAACCTCGAAGTCTCCGACCAAAGAGCGTCTCCCGCTCACGATCGCGTTCCTTCCCAAACGCCAGGCGGTCCGGCTTTGCCCCTCGGCAAGCGGGCATTCTTTATCTGCGAATATCCACCGAGATTGCAGCCGTCCGCCGCGTCGCGGCGGTGCGCTTTGCACTGAGGACGTGATAGATTTCGGGCGCGGCGCTAGCGGTCATCGGGCTCTCATGAGGCACTCTGGCCGTATGTCGCTGCGAGCCCGGAAGATTCCGTCTACAACCCAAAAACCGTACTTCAACTGCCTGCGTGATCTTTGCTCGGCGCGGGTTTGGTAGACGAGGAGCGTTTGGTGCCTCGCCGCCCGCCCCGGTGCGCCGCGCTGCTTTGCGGCGTCCTGCGCCGCGGCGTGCGCCGCGGCGGGTTGATGTCAGTGGCGATAAGCTGGGAGGAGGCCATTTCAGCAGGAATCTTCTGGTGAATGTACGCCTCGATCTCGGGTAAGGAGTAGACGTAGGCCTCGCAGGCGAAACTGATCGCATCGCCGCTGGCGCCGGCCCTTGCGGTGCGGCCGATGCGATGCACGTAATCTTCCGCATTTTGCGGCAGGTCGAAATTGACGACGCGGCTGACATCCGGGATATGCAGCCCGCGTGCGGCAACATCGGTCGCCACCAACATGGCCAGCTTGCCCTCCTGGAATCGGTACAGTAGCTGCTCGCGCTTTTTCTGGGGGATGTCCCCGGAGATCACTTCCGCGTCAAAGTCGTTGCCGACGAGGTAACCGGTTACCCGCTCGGCGTCGCGTTTGGTATTGACGAATACCAACGTGCGGGTGGCATCCTGGCGGCGTAATATGCCGAGAAGCAAACCAATCTTGTCGGTGCTTGCCACATGGTAGAGCGACTGGCGTACTTTTTCGGCCGTCACTTGCTCGGGTTCGATCGCGATGGTCTGCGGGTTGTTCATATGCTCGTAGGCGAGTTCCTTGACTCGCTCCGAGAGCGTCGCGGAGAAGAGCATGTTGATCCTGCGGTGCGCCGGCGGCATGCGGCGCAGCAGGTAGCGGACATCCGCGATGAAGCCCATGTCGAACATTCGGTCGGCCTCGTCCAGCACGACGACCTCGGCGTTGTCCAGGTTGAAGACCCGTTGTTTGTAGAAGTCAATGATGCGCCCTGGTGTGCCGATCAGGAGATCGACCCCTCGGGTGAGTTCGGCGCGCTGCGGCTCGTAGCCGATTCCGCCATACACGGCCGCGCAGCGCATGCCGGTGAAATAACCCAGCGCCTCGGCGTCGCGGTGGATCTGCAAGGCAAGCTCCCGGGTAGGCGCCAATATCAAGGCCCACGGGCCGGTCTTCCCCTCCTCGACAGGCGTGGTCATCAGGTAATGCATGGTTGCGAGCAGAAAAGCCGCCGACTTACCGGTGCCCGTTTGCGCTTGCGCGGCCACATCTTGGTGCCGCAGCAGGACAGGGAGGGCCGCGGCCTGAACCGGAGTGCAATGGCTGAAGCCGGCCTCCTCTAGCCCGAGTAGCAGTGATTCGTGGAGGCCGAGAGAGTCTAGACGGATATCGGTAAGGAGATCATTCTTCATGGCCCCATAGAATAACGGATTTGTCGCTGTTTTTCTTGGATGGTTAAGGCATTGCTGTCACATAGGCAGCGCAGTATAATTTTGCTCCAGCAAACATAGGCTGTTGACGGCGGCCGCAAGCGCATTGAGGTGAATGCGATGAGTAATGTGCAAGAGACGATCCGCAAGCAGGTTGAGGACAATCCGGTCGTCCTCTACATGAAGGGCACCCCCCAGTTCCCGGAGTGTGGCTTCTCCATGCGCACGGTGCAGGCCCTGGACAGCTGCGGTGTCCAATACACAGCCGTCAATGTTCTCGAGAACGAGGGCATTCGGCAGGGAATCAAAGAATTCGGTAATTGGCCGACTATTCCGCAGCTCTACGTCAATGGCGAGCTGATTGGCGGCTGTGACATCATTATGGAGATGTACCAGAGCGGCGAACTGAAGCAGCAGTTGCAGGACGCGGTTGGCCAGAAAGGTTAGAGCGGGCGCTGTAGTGTCGAGAATCGGGCGGTCGCGAATTTTCCCGCACGGCTACAGGGGCGCAAAGCGCCCCTGAGTCTGTCATTCAATTCGGCCAATAGTAGGGCTGCCGCAGCGTGAACGGTCCGAAGCGGTATGCGTTGCTTCCATCCAAATCGGTTACCACGACCGTCAGCTTTGTCGAATAGGCTGAGAACACGTCGAGAACGGTGAACCCATCCGTCGTGGTATCTTTCTCCTGGCTTACGGGAAAGAACAGCACGCCCCGGTACGTATCCCCCTTCATCAGAACGCGATCCTGAAAGCTCAAAGTGCGCAGGTAACGCTCTGTTTGTTTGGCGGTGGCTTCGCTCATGCGCCAACGGGTCACTTCCTTGATGATGTGTTCCAGCGGTAACGGATCAACAACGCTGTTGCCTTCTCGGAGCAGGATATTGGCGGGGGCCAGGGCGGCTCGCGGAGCACCGTGATTCGACACCGTAATGACCACCGGCATGATCCCTTGTGCGAGGAGATCAACCCCAAAGTATCGGGCCGCACGCTTACTGTCCTCGATCGCGTCAATACCGACTGTGATGTCGCCAAGCGTCTGAGAGATCGGGTACAGACTGGCGTCCCTCACCGGGATGCGTACGACTTGATAACTCGCGCAGGCTACCAGCAGGCAAATCGCCGGGCCAAGGAAGAATAGAGGTTTCATCACTGCCTGCTCCCTCTGCGTGTGAGCTATTACCATTAAGTATATCGGCCGTTTCCGGGAATGGACGAGATCCGCTGCGTTGCCCGCCTGTGAAGTAGCATCCGCGGGGGCGCGGGTGCCGAGCTCACTTGGAGGTTCGAAGGGCGTGGGACGGAGGCTAGCCGCGGCCCATCAGCACGCCACGCGTGCGCATATGGACGACGGGTCAAGCAAGGGCAGTGTATTCGGGAAAGCCGTTGAGCTGATCCCAGCGGTTGACGACGGCGCAGAAGAGCTCAGCGGTCTTCTCGGCGTCGTAAATGGCAGAGTGGGCCTCGCGTCCGTCCCAACTCGCACCGCACGCTTTGACCGCGCGCGCGAGCACGGTTTGACCGAAGGCCAGGCCAGCGAGAGTGGCGGTATCGAAGCTGGTGAACGGATGGAACGGATTACGCCGTATGCCGGTGCGAGCCACAGCCGCGTTGAGAAAACACAGATCGAACCAGCTGTTGTGGCCGACGAGAATCGCCCGGGTGCAGCCCGTCTCGCGGATTTCACGGCGGATCGGCCGAAAGATATGCTGCAGGGCCTCATCCTCGGGTTTGGCCATCCGCAGAGGGTGGTCGGGGTCGATTCGGTTGAGCTCCAGAGACTTCGGGTCGATATTGGCGCCGTCGAACGGCTTCACGTGGGTAGAGTAGGTGCCGGCCGGGAACACGCGGTTATTTTCATCCATGCGGACAATAACCGCGGCGAGCTGCAGCACGGCGTCCGTGCTCGCATTCAGCCCACCGGTTTCGATGTCCACCACTACGGGTAGAAAGCTCCTGAATCGGCTGGTGATGGCAGAGCCTGACAGTTGGCACCGCTCGTTGCGAATATCCACACGTCTTATCCTGTGTTGGCAATGACTTGAGTCGCTGGTATCCCCAGGCGAGCGAGCGAAACACACACCCCCGACGGTTCCGAGTCGCCGGCGGAGCGAAAGCCTATATTACGAAATGCTAGGCGCGCTGTCGTCGGTGCGCAACCGCGTATCAATATGCGGCGCGTCCGTGTTGCGTGGGCCAGTATGATAACGACCCCGTGTTTTTCGCTGTATTTAGGGCCTTCGCGCGTTGGTTCGGCCTGCCAAAGGCGCGGTATTGCGTACGCCCCCGACTGTACTGGTTCAGCCCACTCGTCCCCGTCCTCAGCCGATCAGCCGCCAGTGCAGCTTTTCGGCGGCGCGCATCGGTACGACGACCTCCTCGCCGAACGTGTAGTAGGCCGGCACTGACCAGGGTTCGCGGCGCAGCCGAACGGTGGTGGTATTGCGCGGGAGACCATAAAAATCGGCGCCGAAGTGGCTCGCAAAGCCCTCCAGAAAGCCCAGGCCATCCAACTCCTCGAATGCCTCCGCGTAGAGCTCAAGCGCAGCGGGTGCCGTGAACACGCCCGCGCAACCGCAAGCCGTTTCCTTGGCCGACCGGGCGTGCGGTGCACTATCGGTGCCGAGAAAAAACTTGGGCGACCCGGACCGGGCCGCTTCCAGCAGCGCCTGCCGGTCGCGCTCGCGCTTGAGGACGGGCAAACAATAGTGATGCGGACGCAGGCCGCCAAGCAGCAGGTCGTTGCGATTGAGCAGCAGGTGATGAGCGGTAATTGTGGCGGCGAGTCTCGGTGGTCCCTGGCGCACGAAGGCCACTGCCGCCGCTGTCGTGACATGCTCGAGCACGACTTTAAGGTGGGTATGGCGTTGGATCAGCGGCGTCAATTCGCGCTCGAGGAAAACGGCTTCGCGGTCGAATATATCGACCCCGGGCGTGACGGTCTCGCCATGAACGAGCAGCGGCAGCCCCTGTTCCTGCATCGCCGCCAGGGCTTCGTCACAGCGGCGCCAATCGCTCACTCCGGCTGCGGAATGCGTGGTGGCATTGGCCGGGTAAAGTTTGACGCCGGTGATTGTCTCCGTGGCGGCGGCGCGCTCGATTTCATCTCCAGTCGTACTTTCCGTGAGATACAGCGTCATGAGGGGCTCAAAAGCGCTTCCCGGTGGTGCGTGGCGCAGGATGCGTTTCCGGTAGGCCAAGGCCTGCTCGGCGGTCGTGACCGGCGCAAGGAGGTTGGGCATGACCAGAGCACGCGCGAACGTGCGGGCGCTGTGGGGGACGGTCGTGCTCAGCGCTTCACCATCGCGCAGATGCACATGCCAGTCATCCGGCTGGGTCAGGGTGATCTCTTCTACCATGGAAACGCTCCTGTCGTGGCAGGGGCATTATAAACCGGCAGCGCTGCCTTGATTTCTACAGGGCGAGCCCGGATGATGGAGCCGCTTTCGCAAAGCGCATACGTGAGGACAACGGCGGGGAGCCTATGAGCGGCGTGAAGAAAGTCGTGCTCGCCTATTCGGGTGGCCTGGATACCTCGGTCATCCTGCATTGGTTGGTTGAGACCTATGGCTGCGAGGTAGTGACATTCACGGCCGATCTGGGTCAAGGCGAAGAGCTGGAACCGGCCCGTGCCAAGGCCGAAGCCTTCGGGGTAAAGCAGATTTACATCGAGGATCTGCGTGAGGAGTTCGTGCGTGATTTCGTTTTTCCGATGTTCCGCGCGAACACCCTCTATGAGGGGGAGTATCTCCTCGGTACGTCGATTGCTCGCCCCTTGATTGCCAAGCGCCAGGTGCATATTGCTCAAGAGACTGGCGCTGATGCGGTCGCCCACGGAGCGACTGGCAAGGGCAATGACCAGGTCCGCTTCGAGCTCGGATATCACGGGCTGCATCCGGATATCAAAGTGATTG
This sequence comes from Nitrococcus sp., assembly GCF_059432795.1. Classification (NCBI taxonomy): domain Bacteria; kingdom Pseudomonadati; phylum Pseudomonadota; class Gammaproteobacteria; order Chromatiales; family Ectothiorhodospiraceae; genus Nitrococcus; species Nitrococcus sp. The sequence continues at coordinate 5,548 of NZ_JBXWZQ010000159.1, forward strand.
CTCCATGGCGTGAGTGGGATCTGCTCTCGCGGGAGAAGTTGTTGGCTTACGCCGAAGCGCACGGTATTCCGATCGAGGGCAAGGAAGAAGGCGGCGGCTCGCCCTATTCGATGGATGCGAACCTTCTGCATATTTCTTACGAGGGCGGTGTGTTGGAGGACCCTTGGACCCCCGCGCAAGAGAGTATGTGGCGCTGGACGGTGGCACCGGAGCGGGCCCCGGATCGGCCTCGGTTCGTAGAGCTTACCTTCGAGCAAGGTGATCCGGTAGCAATCGACGCCGAGCGGCTCAGCCCGGCGGCGCTATTGTCGCGTTTGAACGCGCTCGGCGCAGAGCATGGCGTGGGACGGGCCGATCTGGTCGAAAACCGTTATGTGGGCATGAAATCGCGGGGTTGCTATGAAACGCCGGGCGGTACGATTTTGCTGCGTGCGCACCGGGCAATGGAGTCCATCACTCTGGATCGTGAGTCGGCGCATCTGAAGGATGAGCTGATGCCGCGGTACGCGCAGCTCATCTATAACGGCTATTGGTGGAGCCCCGAGCGGCGCGCCATGCAGGCTTTGATCGACGAGACCCAAGGGAGCGTCAACGGCGTTGTCCGGCTCAAGCTATACAAGGGAGGGGTGGAGATCATCGGCCGGCGCTCGGACGCCGATAGCCTGTTCGATCCTAGCATCGCCACCTTCGAGGACGACGCCGGTGCATACGATCAAAAGGACGCCAGCGGTTTCATCCGGCTCAATGCGCTACGGCTGCGGATGCTCGGTGCGCGCCGTCGTTGATCCCCTGGCGGCTGCGGCGCGCCACAGACATGGAGCGCCGTGTTTGCCGTCCCGTCGCGCCACCGCCATCCTAGCCTACCGCGCGTAGGGGTTGCACGGCGAGTGAGACACATAGAGCGCGATTTCATAACGTGGCCCCGCGCGAGGAGGCGCTTAGTTGCTCCGCGACGTGGCATGCCGCATCGTAGCCGCTGAGCCAGGCGCCATGCACCGTGGCGAAGGCGGCAGTTGAGGTGGCCTCTCCCGCAAAATAGATACTCTGTCCGAGCGGCGCCTTGAGATCTCGACGGCGATGCGCGCGCCCGGGTCGGGCGGCGGAATAGCCGCCGCGGGTCCACGGATCAATACCCCAACCGGTCACGGTGTTGGCCGCGAGCTTGCGGGTGAGGGACGTGCCGAAGATATCCTGCAACCTATCGAGTGTGGTCGCGGCGGCCTCGCGATGACTCAGCTCGCCCAATTCCCGGGCGAGGCGACCGCCGACATAGACGATGGCTTCAGGTTTGCCGAAGGGGCGAATATGCGCTCCGAAGGCGCTGCCGGAGCGCATTGCATTGAGGTAAGTGTCAGGCGGTAAGCCAAACACGTCGTCAATGAAGCGAAAGCCGATCTTCTCCGAGTGGCCCATGCGGATGGCATCCAATGCCGTTTGTTTCCATTCCGGCAATGACGGGCGAAAGCAAGGTATACCGGCGGTAAGTACGCCGACCGGTACGGTGATGATCACTGTCGTGGCGCGAAATTGGCCGCACTCGCTGTCGATGCGAACGGGTGTCTGACTCCAATCGATGTATCTGACTGCGCAGCCTGTAGCAACTTTCAGTCGCGCGCCGGCCAAGCGCACCAGTGTGCCCAATCCGCCAGCGACCAACCAATCCTCGCCGGTATCGTCTTCGGCCGCCGCATCGCCGGTCGAGTAATCGGTGGTATCTACCCCGTTGATAGCGGCCACCAAATGGTGGACGAAAGGGGTCCACGGATGTTGTGGGTCCAGCACCTCGGCCGCGCTCACATCCCGGCCGAGCCTTCCGCGATTGACGATCTCCCGTGTGTGGCGCTGGATGAAGGCCTGGATCGCCTGTTCCTCGCGGGTGCACGCAAAACGTCCATCGAGATGAAAGCGGCTGGTCATCTCCCGGGTCATCGCAAAGCCGTGACGCTCCGCTAAGGCACGCAACGGGTTGCGCCGCGCCGAGTGCAACCAGGCACAGCCACGATCGAATGCGCTGCCGAGACTCTCCGTCTCGGTCCAGGCCCGCCCGCCAATCCGCGTTCTGGCCTCGAGGAGTCGATAGGAGATGCCCCAGCGGCGCAGCGCTTGCCCGGCTGCTAGCCCGGCGGCACCCGCCCCGATAATGAGCACATCGACATCTTTGCTGCGGTTTGCAAGGGTGCGCATCGAGCCTTTGCTGTTTGGCGCCTTTCGGCGAACCACATTGAATCCTGACGGGTGGTTTCACTTGCTGATTTTGCCAGACGCCGCCGGCGGAAATCTTCCCCTGCCGCCTTTCATGACCCGTCGCAGCCTTCGGAGGCGGGGAGCAGGATCAGGCGGCGTTGCGGGTCACTGCCCGTGCTTTCCGCCAATAAACGGTGACGCATGGCGATTCGGTGCTGCATTCGTCGTATCGGCGCCGATCGTGGCGTGAGCTCCACGGCTATTCCTTGCGCAAGCACCCGCTGGACTGCCTGTTCGGCCTCGCGCGCCGCCTCGTCGACGGCCTCCTCTTCCAGCCCGGGGATGACGTTGAACAGATCCTGTAACACACGACGGATTTGCGCCGTGCTGCTACGTTTGACTTGATGCAACGGTATCGCAGTGGCCTGGAGGAGTCTGCGCAGTCGCGGATCGTCGCTGCGAGCGCGCAGCGCAAGAGCGAGGTCCGCCTGTTCGGCCCCCGATACCGTTCGCGCATTCAACCGCAGCTCGCGTATCACTTTTTCTACCAAATCGCGGCTGAGCGCGTACGGGTAGATTCGAACAAGGTGCTCGCCGCCGCGTGTGCCCGTTGTCGAAGGCTCGGCGTGCTCCGGGAGAGGCGATTGTGGCTCGGCCCGTGGGGGTTGGCTTTCCGCTTCGCCTCGTGGTTCGCCATTCGGAGGCAGGCCGCGTAGCAAGGCGTCGACCGCCTGGCCGGTATGGCGGTGAACGATCAGCCGCTGGCGATCGACGATTTCGACGACCGCCTCGAATGTAGGCGGCCCGCGACGTTCTGCAACGGTCTTTTGCGTCCCGCGAGCGCGCGCCTCCTCGTCGCTCAGGGTAACCGTCTCCACCCCGCCGACCAGATCGGCCAGCGTCGGATTGAGCACAAGATTCTCCAGCGTCTTACCATGCGCGGTTCCGACGAGCTGGACGCCTCGTTCGGCAATGGTTCGCGCGGCGGCCGCCTCGGCGCTCGTGCCGATTTCATCGACGATGATGACCTCGGGCATGTGGTTTTCCACGGCCTCGATCATTACCACGTGCTGCCTGTCCGGATGGGTGACCTGCATACGTCGGGAACTGCCGATGCCCGGATGGGGGATGTCACCGTCGCCGGCGATTTCATTCGAGGTGTCAATCACGATGACGCGACGTGCGCATTCATCGGCGAGCACACGAGCGATTTCCCGTAGCCGCGTGGTCTTGCCGATTCCCGGAGGTCCGAGTAGCAGCAGGCTGGATCCGTCGGCAATCAGGTCGTGGATCGGGTCGATGGTTCCGAACACGGCGCGTCCAACGCGTAGCGTCAATCCCACCACGGTGCCGGTACGATTGCGGATAGCGGCGATACGGTGGAGAGTGCCTTCGATCCCGGCCCGGTTGTCAGCCGTAAACGGCCCCACGGCATCAATGACCCGGTCCAGATCGCGCCGCGTCACCGGTTCGCTGGCGAGATCACATGCCCCGTGCGTGAGCCGGGCCTGCGGGCGGCGGCCCAGATCGAGAACAACTTCGAGCAATTCGGAACTCGATAAAGCAGTGGTGGCCGATTGCAGGGAGGGGGGAAGTATGCGCAGGAGCCGTTCGAGGTCGTCGGTTTCTGTAAAGACGGTCACGGTTGTGTCCGGGATGCGCTCGCGTGCAGCTAATAGACACTATATCGGGACTATAGACAATACTGTCAATTGTGGCACGTGTGCAGCTCGGTGAGATCATCCAGGAAGCGCTTTCGCCACACGTGGAGATCATTGCTGCGCATGATCTCGAGCATGCGAGCATGACGTCGCCGGCGCTCGGCGAGTGGCATCGCCAGGGCCCGCTCGAGCCCGCTTGCGATCGCATCGACATCGTACGGGGCCACCTGGATCGCCTCATCGAGTTCCTGGGCGGCACCGGCCAATTCCGAGAGGACGAGCACTCCTGGGTCGTCCGGGTCCTGGGCCGCGACGAACTCTTTGGCTACCAGGTTCATCCCGTCGCGCAGCGGGGTAACGAGGCCCACGCGTGCCGCTCGGTAAAGGCCGGCGAGCGCGTCCCGATCGAAGGTGCGGTTGATGTAGTGGATCGGTACCCAATCGAGTTCGGCATGTTCCCCATTGATATGCCCGGCCATTTCCTCCAGATGCCGGCGTAGCTCATCGTACTCGGGAATACTGGTGCGCGAGGGACTCGCGATCTGCATGAAAACGATGTGACTTCGATGATGAGCATGATGCGCGAGCAGCGCCTCATAGGCGCGGAACCGCTGCGGCAAGCCCTTCGAATAATCGAGGCGGTCCACGCCGATGATCAGGTGGCGTTCGCCGAGGCCTGCGATGAGGCGTTTGACTCGCGGCAACTCCAAGGATTGCCGGGCGGTGCTCATCATCGCGCTGACATCGATACTTACAGGGTAAACGCCGGTTCGCAGCGTATGCGTGCCAAGGCGCAGATACCCGTTCCCCGCGTGACGTACGCCAATGGCTTCGGTAACGGATTCCGTGAACGCGCGCATGTCGGTTGCCGTTTGGAAGCCGAGCAGGTCGTAGGCGCACAGATCGCTCAATAGCTGGCGATGGTCCGGCACGGCGCGCACCAAGCCGTAGCTCGGAAAGGGCGTGTGCAAGAAAAAGCCGAGCGGCTGGCTGACGTCTCTCTCGCGAAGCTCGCGCCCCAGGGGGATGAGGTGATAGTCGTGTACCCAAATGAGCTCTCCGCCGCTCAGCAGCGGCCGCAGGGCGTCGGCGAACAGCCGGTTGACGCGATAGTAAGCTTCAGCGAATCCGCGTCGATAATCCATTGCCGCCAGGCTGAAATGAAACACCGGCCACAACACCTCGTTGGCGTAGCCGAGGTAGTAATCGTCGAAGTCTTCCCTGGTCAGGGAGATGGAGGCCAGCTCGAGCCCATGGATCTGGTGCATCCGTGCCCGGGTGTTCGACCTTTTGCTGATTCGGCCGCTCCAGCCGAACCATAGTGCCTTATGCTCGTCCAGAGCGCCTAACAAGGCCACGGCGAGCCCGCCTGCCTGCGGCCGGCTGCCGCGCAATTCCGGAAGCCGGTTCGAGACAACCACCAATGATCTCAAATGGCCTCCTGCCAGTCCCGGCTCAGTAGGAGAGCCGAGTTGATTAGACCCACCATGCTATAGGCCTGCGGGAAATTGCCCCACAACTCGCCGGTCTCGATATCCAGATCCTCGGATAGCAGCCCGAGATGCGTGCGATGAGTCAGCATGTTCTCGAATAGCTGCCGCGCCTCGTCGTGGCGATTGATGGCATGTAGTGCGTCGATATACCAGAAGGTGCAGATATTGAACGCCGTCGCCGGCAACCCGAAATCATCGGCATTATCGTAACGAAAAATATGATCCCCTTGGCGCAGATTGCGCTCAATGGCGTGCACCGTTCCGAGAAAACGGGGGTCATCGGCGGCTAGGAAATCCAGGTCGTGGAGCAATAGTAAACTGGCGTCCATATTCTCGCCGCCGAAGCTGTCGACGAACGCGCCTTTTTCGTCATCCCAGGCCTCGCGGCAGATCCGGGCATGCATCGTATCGGCTTGCTCGCGCCAGCGCGCGGCGTCGGATTCCAGCCCCAGACGTATGGCGATTCGCGACAAACGGTCACAGGCCGCCCAACACATCACAGCCGAATACGTGTGTACCCGCTTATAACCACGGAATTCCCAGATACCGGCATCCGGTTGATCATAGAGCATGGCCGCCTGGGAGCCCAAAATTTCCAGGCGGCGAAACAGGGCTTCATCCCCTGGTCGTTCCAAGCGCTCATCGAAAAAAGCTTGTGTCGCCGCGAGTACGACCGCCCCGTATACGTCGTGCTGCGATTGGGTATAAGCGGCGTTGCCGAGGCGTACCGGTCCCATATGCCGATACCCCGTCAGGGTGGGCACTGGATTCTCCTCGATTCGCGCCTCGCCACCCACGCCGTAGAGCGGTTGCAGCTGATGCTGTGCCGCCCCGACGACCAGGTTGATGATGTAGTAGAGAAAACCTTCCATCGTGCGGGTGGCGCCGAGGCGATTCAAGGCATGCACCATGAAGTAGGCATCCCGTAACCAGCAATAGCGGTAATCCCAGTTGCGCTTACTGTCGGCCGCCTCCGGAATGGACATGGTGATGGCGGCAATGACGGCACCGGTGTCCTCGTAAGTGCACAACTTGAGGGTGATCGCGGAGCGAATCACTTCCTGCTGCCAATCAAAGGGGATTGACAGCGAGCGTGCCCAGTCATGCCAGTACTCGCGCGTGAGGTCCAGAAAGCGGCGGCCCATTTCGGTAAGAGATTCCTGGATGCTTTCGTCAGGGCCAATGATGAACGTGGCGCCGGTCTCCAGCACCATGGGCTGTTCTTGGAGGACATGGGTCAGCGGGGCGTCGGTGCTGATGCGGATGACCCAAGCGGAGCTCACGTAACGGATATGATTACTGCCGTGGCTGACCGTCGGCGCTTCGCTGCCGTAGGCGGCGGTCGGGCGAATTCTGACACGTACGACCGGCGTTCCGCGCAGGATTTCCAAGCGACGGATGATCATGGCGGGGCGGAAATAGCGGCTGAATTGTCGAAAGCGCGGACAAAAATCGGTAATGCGCACGCTCCCGCCGTGACGGTCAAAAAGCTCGGTGCAAAGCACGGCGGTGTTACGTTCGTAGTGCTGACGTGCGCTGACGAGATCCTGCAACTCAATTGCGAAGTAGCCGCGATCCGTTTCATCGATCAGGCGTGAGAACAGCGGATCACCATCAAAACGGGGCACGCAGGCCCATACGATTCGCCCGCCACCATCAATCAACGCGGCGATCTGGCAGTTGCCGATGACCCCGAGGTTCAGGTCCATGGGCCCGTTCTGAGGCGGCGTAGAATCGGAACTCCCAGGAGGCTGGACTGACATGCATTCTCCTCGTTGCGCTCTTGCTGACTCAATGCAAAGGTTCGGGCCGAATGGCAATCCAACCCTGTCTGCTGTCAGCGCGTGAACCGGACGTCACACGTCGTAAACGCGTCACCGCAGCCATTTTACCCCCGAGCGTGCCGGCGGTAGCCGCCACTTGCTCGCGGGATCGCCGGCAGACGGCAAGCGCGCGGCCAAATGGGGACGCACTGCGCGTCTTCTTGCGCGCTCTCAGACAAGCGTCGCTCTCGTGACGGTGTCCGCATTGTCGATTACCTCCCGCGACGGCATAATAAAACATTGTGCACTCAACGTGTGCCGTATGGGTGTCAGGATTGTCGAATTACTAAGGGACGGAACGAGCCCGCGAGCTACCTGCGCACTCTCGGGTGGGCAAAGGCTTCCCCGGTGTAGCGCAGGGAAACGGCAGGGCGAACTCGCCGCTGGCCGGGGTCGATGCCGCAAAACGTTGCAGGTCGAAGCCGGGCGCCCAACGAGGCGGTGGCGATCGCGGATGGGGGTATTCGTCGAGCGCGGTGACCGAGCGGCTTGCACGGCGTTTCTTGGAGGCTCGATGCGGGTGAGCGCCGGCCCCCTTCTCGGCCACCGCGCAATGGGCGGTTCGGATTTGGCCTATTATTTTATTGCGGAATGGGAGAAGCTCGCGGGCATGTCAGTGGAGCGCCTGGGGGCAAGAGACGAACGGCGAAGAGGCACGAGGTCATGGCGTATCATCAACCCCGCAATCGCCGCAGGTCAGAGCGCTACCCCGCAGAGATCCTTGTCTGCATCTACCATCGTGGGGAACGCGTCGGCGAGTACTGGACCCGCGACGTTAGCCAAGGTGGCATCGGCCTGTACCCCGGGAAAATAATGTTTTGGCGCGGTACGCGGCTCGAGGTGCAGCTGTTCTCCCCCAGCCGTGGACGAGCCATCGCCCGCCGCGTCCCCGCTATAGTACGCCATTGCAGCAGCCGTGGCATGGGGCTGAAATTTCGAGCGGGGGAGCTGTTGGCGTTGCCCTAGCGGGTGCCCGCCGCTTACCGAAAAGCCTAAGCGCTGCTCCAACGCCGGGACGGCAAGACGCCGAATATCACGGCTGCCCCTGCTTGCCTCAGCGTGTATTGAATATCACCATGGTTTTGCCGCTGACTGAGATGAGGGCTTGTTCTTCCAGGTCCTTTAGAACGCGCCCCACCATTTCCCGAGAACAACCTACGATGCGGCCGAGCTCTTGACGGGTGATGCGTATTTGCATTCCGTCCGGATGCGTCATGGCGTCCGGTTCCTTAGCCAGATCGAGCAATGTTCGGGCAATACGTCCTGTCACGTCAAGAAAGGCTAAATCGCGCACTTTGGCGCTTGTTTTGCGGAGGCGGTCCGCCATCTGGCCAGCCAAGTGGAACAGGATGTCCGGGTCATTGTTGGCGACCTGGCGAAAACGGCTGTAGCTGATCTCGGCAAGCTCGCAGTGCGCGCGCGTGCGGATCCAGGCACTGCGAGTCGCGGTTTTACCGAAAAGCCCCATTTCACCGAAGAAATCGCCTGCATTTAAGTAAGCCAAGACCAGCTCGTGGCCGCTGTCGTCATCGATTAGACCGCTGACGGAGCCTTCCCTAATATAGTAACGGGCATCCGATTTATCGCCAGCGTAGATGACAACGGTTTTGGGCGGGTAGCGTCGCCAGAGGCAGTGGCGAAGTAGATTATCGATAGTTGGCTTGTTCAATATGTCCCTGGCGGCTTGTACCATGCCTTTCTCCCACCCCCGCTCTCGTTGCGCAGTTACGCTTAATTGGTAGTACACGCGTAACGCGCTGGCAAGCCAATTCATGCACGCTAATTTATTAGCTTATCAGCTTGCGTATTCTTATGCTATAATGACCGATTTATTAAATTTGCGATGTCAGGCAAGCTGGCGCCGCCATAAAAATTCTTTCTTTTCAGGTTCATATGCCTTCAGGGCCGTGCGCGAGCAACCGCTCGGCGGATCGTTTTCCGTGAACCTGTACTATGCAATCAATGTAAACCAATTGAGCAACTATTTCACTGTTGCTTTTTACACGTTCAGCCCTGCAACCGGGCGCGCCGTGGGGCTGAAATTGTGGGAAAAAGATGCGTGGCTATCGGCTGCGCACAGCAAGCGCCTGGATACGAACCGGACAGTGCGTTGTCTGTTACCAAGCGGTGCATGATGACGAGAAGGTGTGGTGTGGTCTATGCTCCCTTACCGCTGGGCACCTTCGTATCCATCACGTGCTGGGCGAGGCCGTCTTGCTCACGATCGGCTGCGGGCGGCGGTTTGTGAGCAAGTGAGCGACGCAATCCGGCCGTTTAGCGGTAAGGCTTGCACTCAACTTCCTCACGTGCAGGAGGGCGGAACGGTGGCGCAGCAAGTTAAGGTGAAGCTCTATGGGTTCAACAATCTGACCAAGTCGCTGAGCTTCAATATCTACGATATCTGCTACGCCATTACATCGGAACAGCGCCAAGCCTACATCGAGTATATCGATGAGGTTTACAATGCCGAGCGGCTAACACAGATTCTAAGCGGCGTGGCCGATATCATGGGGGCGGACATTCTCAACATCGCCCGGCAAGATTATGATCCACAAGGGGCGAGTGTCACGCTTCTGATCGCCGAGGAGGAGAGCGATACGGTCGAGGATACCTACGTCAGCGCGCCCGCCTCACCCGGCCCGCTGCCGGACACGGTGCTTGCACACTTGGACAAGAGCCACATTACAGTGCACACCTATCCGGAGAGTCACCCATTTCAGGGGGTGAGCACTTTTCGTGTCGATATCGATGTTTCGACGTGCGGGCTTATATCGCCGCTCAAGGCGCTCAATTATCTGATCCACTCATTCGACTCGGATATCGTCACCATGGACTACCGGGTCCGCGGTTTCACGCGCGATGTCGAGGGTCGCAAGCATTTCATCGATCATGAAATCAATTCGATCCAAAACTATCTGGCCGAGGATACGTTGAAGCGTTACCACACCATTGACGTCAATGTCTTCCAGGAGAACATTTTTCATACCAAAATGCTCCTGAAGGATTGGGACATCGACGATTATCTATTCGGAGATTCGGCCGAGAACCTGGAACCGGCGGAACGCGAACGGATACGGCGTCAGCTGCGCCGTGAGATGATGGAGATCTTCTCGGGGCGCAACTTGTCAATTGGATGGGACGTATAGGGCTCTCCACGCAAGGGGCGGTTCCGGGTGAGTGAACGACGACGCTCAGATCCAGTAGGTGGTTCCGGTCATGGCTCGCGCCGAGAGTCGCATCAATCGACGCAGCGGCTCCGGTAGCGGCGCGGCACCCGCCTCGATAGCCGCGGTAGCATGATCGCCTTCATCGAGCCTCATTTGATCGACGATCGCGCGGCTGGGCTGATCTTGCTGGGGCAGGCGCTGCAAATGCTTGCTTAGATGTTGGACCACCTGCTCCTCGGTCTGGGCAAGAAAGCCCAGGCTCCAGCGATCTCCCGTTGCGCCAGCGAGAGCACCGATTCCCAGAGAGCCGATATAGAACAGCGGATTAAGATAACTGACATGGCTGCCGAGGCGCAGCAAGCGCGCCTCGCACCAGGCGAGGTGATCATTCTCCTGCACTGCGGCATGTTCCAGCGCTTGGCGCAGTGCCGGGTTGCGCGCCGTGATGGCTTGGCCTTGATATAGGGCCTGAGCGCAGATTTCACCGCAGTGATTTACTCGCATGAGCCGCGCCGTGTGTCTGCGTTCCTGCTTGCTGAGGTCCGGCTCGGGCAACCCTTCGGCAGGACTCGTCCGTCCAGTCCCGGATGGGCTTCCGAAAAGTGTTTGTATCCCGACGTCGACTTGGGCGATGACGCGATCAATTAGACTGTATCGACGCTCGACCATAGAATGCTCTCGCTGCGTTGGCGGCTTTTCAACATTGTACGCGGCCATGGGGCGTGCGTGCAGTGGCGCTCGCCGCGAGTGCAATGCGTCCTCTGCGCTCATCAGGGGGAAACGGTTTTCGGGGGCCTGCCATCAAGGGATGCGTGCGGCGAAGCCGCGATGCGGATCTCGGGCGCAGGCTGCCGAGGTCGACCAGGGGTTGTCGAATGACTGCGGCGAGGCGGGCTATCGTGTTCAGCTTGTACAACCGCCTGACCTTGTATAAAATTTTCTCCCCATTGCATTACAGTAGCCACACGTGTGGAGACGGCGGTTTTATGAAGACCTTCAGCGCCAAAGCGGCCGATGTGAAGCGCGATTGGTACATCGTGGATGCCTCCGGCAAGACGCTCGGCCGCCTTGCGTCGCAGCTTGCGTTCCGCTTGCGGGGCAAGCATAAGCCCGAGTACACGCCGCACGTGGATACCGGCGATTACATCGTTGTCGTTAATGCAGAAAAAATAGCCGTGACGGGCGGCAAGGTGTCGGACAAGATCTACTATCACCATACGGGTTACATTGGCAGCCTTAAGCGTATTACTTTCGAGCAGCTGATCGATAAAGCGCCCGAGCGGGTTATACAGACGGCCGTCAAAGGCATGCTCCCGAAAAATCGTCTGGGCCGGCAGATGTTGAAGAAACTGAAGATCTATGCGGGTCCCGCGCATCGGCACGAGGCCCAGCAGCCGATCCTACTCGAGCTGTGAACGTTGCGCTGACAGCGGGCGTACTCCCCGGTCTAGACTGAAAAGCGGATATACAATGGCAGTTGAGCAGTACTACAGCACCGGTCGACGTAAGACTTCCGCGGCACGTGTGTTTCTGCGCCGCGGCAATGGCATGATCAAGGTCAACGGTCGTTCTCTGGAAGACTATTTTGGCCGCGAAACGGCGCGCATGATCGTTCGTCAACCACTGGAGCGAACCGAGAGTACCGAGCAGTTCGACGTCTATGTCACGGTTGCCGGTGGTGGGATCAGCGGACAGGCGGGTGCGATACGCCACGGAATCACTCGGGCTTTGATCGAATACGACGCCGAGTCCAAAGCGACGCTACGCAAGGCGGGGTACGTCACTCGAGACGCTCGCATGGTCGAGCGCAAGAAGGTCGGCCTACACAAGGCGCGTCGTGCGACTCAGTTCTCGAAGCGCTAAGAGGCCCGAGGCACGACCCAGCTTTTGGGGGATCGTCTAGCGGTAGGACAGCGGACTCTGACTCCGCCAACCTAGGTTCGAATCCTAGTCCCCCAGCCATATAAAAAAAGGGTTGCGATTGTTTCGCAACCCTTTTTTTGTGCGCCAGGCATGGCGCGCAGCGCCTTGACTGGCGCTGTCCCGGAGCAGGCAGAAGCACAGGCGGCTATGGCCCTGGTCGGAGGAAGCGGGCGGAACCCGCGAGTGGCCCGTCGGGGTGCCGAGGCGTGCTCGGGGGATGGAGGGCGGACGAAATCGGAAGCGCTGATGGGGGCGGTGGTAGCGCGGGCCAACATGTGGACCGCGTACGGCCGTGTGCTCGGCAACAAGGGTGCGGCGGGGGTCGATGGAATGGCCACCGGCGCGCTTGCTGATCACCTCAAGGCCCATTGGGCCAACGATCAAAGGAAGCTCCTGGCGGGCACCTACGTGCCGGCGGCGGTGCGCAAGGTGGAGATCCTCAAGCCCAGGGAGGCGTTCCCCTAAGTGTCAACCTCGTATCCGACAGTGACCGATGCGTTTCTTATGTAACATTCGGGCACTGACTGAGGAGGCTACGAGCGTGAACGAATCCAACGAAATCCCCACCGAGCCGAGCCTGGAGCGGCGCACCCGTCGGCGGTTCAGCGCCGCCGACAAGCAGCGCCTGCTCGCCGAGTACGATGCTTTGCCCCGTGGCGAGAAAGGGGCCTGGTTGCGGCGCAATGCGCTGTATGCCGGCCAACTGGCTGAGTGGCGCCGGACACTGACCGACGCCGGCACGCAGGGTCTGGCGCCGAAGACCGGTGGGCGCAAGCCTAAGGACCCGCGGGATCGGCGTATCGAAGCGCTCGAGCGTGAAAAGCAACGCCTGGCGCGCCGGGCCAAAGTTGCCGAGGAGTTGGTGGATCTACAAAAAAAGTTTTTGGCGCTGGTCGAGGACGCACAGAGCGAGTCATCGCAATGAGCCTTCTCGAACAGCGACCGGCCGAGCTGCCTCGTAGCCGCGCCTGTGAGGCGCTGGGCTTATCACGCACGGGCACCTATCGACGTCGGCCCCGTGTACGGCCTCGCAAGGCCATTCGCCAGCAGCCCCGGCAATTGAGCGAGAGCGAGCGGCGCGCCGTGCTGGAGCGGGTCAACAGCGAGCCTTACCAGGACGCCAGCGTGCGCGTGATCCACGCCAGTGAGCTCAACCGCGGCCGCCCGATGCCTTCGGTCTCCACGATCTATCGGTTGCTGCGCAAAGACGGTCAGAGCCGGGAGCGCCGGGCACAGCGTCCCGCGCAGCGCCACCGCGTGCCGCGGATCATCGCCCGTGCCCCGCACCAGGCGTGGAGCTGGGACATCTCCAAGCTGCCAACCACCACACCTCGGGTCTATCTCAATCTCTATCAGATCCTCGATCTCTACAGCCGCTACCCGGTGGCCTGGATGATCAGCCGCAAGGAGAACGCCGCGCTCGCTCAGCATCTGTTCCGCAAGGCGCTCAGTGCCTATGCCATCGTCCCGGGCGAGCTCATCGTCCACCAGGATCGTGGCGCGCCCATGATCGCCCATAGCTATCGGGAGCTGCTGGACGCCTTCGGCGTGCGCCGCAGCTACTCCCGCCCACGGGTGTCCAATGACAACCCCTACAGCGAGTCGCAGTTCAAGACGCTGAAGTACAGCCCCGGCTACCCGGGGCGCTTTGAGGGCATCGTGCACGCCCGCGCGTGGATGAGCGAGTTCATCGCGGCCTACAAAGATCGCCCCCACGAAGGGCTGGCCTTCTATACCCCGGCCGATGTCTTCCACGGCCGCGTCGAGGCCGTCCACGCCCGCCGCCAGGCCGCCCTGGATGCCTACTATGCGGCATAC
>NZ_JBXWZQ010000160.1:0-5978 GCF_059432795.1 Nitrococcus sp.
GCGCGCGGCTCGATCGTGCCGCGCTGAGCTCGCGGCTTTTCGAGGCCGGCGAGCAGGTCCCGGCCCCCGAGCTGCACCTGCACGCCGACCGCTCCACCCGCTATGAGGTGCTCGCCAAGATCATGGCTGAGGCGGGCAAAGCGGGGCTCGGCCGGATTGGCTTCGTGTCCGATCCCTCGCAAGCTAGAACGGAGCATCCGAGCGGCGAGCCCAGCCGCGGCGGATCCGATCCAGTGAGCGAGGCGTCTCCCCATCGATAATGGCCGGTTGGTTACGCTGCTTTACCCCTGGACAAAGCGGCTAATTATCATTGTTTCTAGTTCTCGCTGTTCGTCTTCTCTTGTCTGAATCAGCGGATCAGCACTGCTCGGCTATTAGGAAGTCTTTTCCGTCGCTGGCGAGTCCTTGCATGCCACGCCATCAGCCGACCAGTGCGCGCGGGAAGTCAGGGGTGAAAACGCGCTAACGACACTCCGGCATGAGCTTACTGAGCATTTCAGCGCTCATCGGAAGTCCAATAAAAAATCCCTGAACGTAGTCACAACCGCACTCGCGCAAAAACGCGAGTTCGGTCTCGGTTTCCACGCCCTCCGCGATCACCTCAAGTCCGAGGCCGTGGGCGATGTAAATGACGCTGTTTACCAGATGGGCGGCAGCGGCATCCGACTCGATGTTCTCAATGAATGAGCGGTCGATCTTCACGATATCGAATGGCACTGCCCTCAACGAGCCCAATGACGAATAGCCGGTGCCGAAATCGTCCATGATCAGTCGAATCCCTTTCTCCTTTAGCGCCTTCAGGCAGGAGATGGCACTCTCGCTCTCGACGGGAGCGCTCTCGGTAATCTCGACGGCCACACGATTCGGCGCAAAACCGCATTCGTTGAACAGTTCGAGCAGTGCGACTCCCGCTTCCGATGAATTGATTTGCTGCACCGAGATATTGACTGACACGAACGGCACACCGTTTTCCTGGTGCCACGCCGCCGTCTCCCGGAAGACCTCACCGAGCACCCACTTTCCAAGGGGCTTGATTTGCCCGGATTCCTCTGCAACCGCAAGAAAGGGTTCCGGAAGCAGGAGCCCCCACTCCGGGTGGTTCCAGCGCAGCAGCGCCTCCACGCCCGCAAGCTCACCGCCATTCGCGCGACATATCGGTTGGTACTGTAATTGGAACTCACCGTTTCTCAGGGCCCGGGCTATCTCACTGCGGGTACGTGTACGCGCCTCCGCCTCTTCACTCATGCTCGTGTCATAGAAACGGTAGGTATGACGTCCGGCCGATTTGGCCCGATACATCGCGATATCGGCACGCCGTTGCAGCGAATCGAGATCCACGGCATCGGCCGGGTAGACCGCGATGCCGATGCTCGCGGTGCAGCGGACTTGCCCCCCTTCGATCTGCGCGGGCAATGACAGCGCCGCGATAATCTTGTCCGCAACGGCCGCGAGACTTCGCCCCTCAGGGACGTCGGACAATATAACCGAGAACTCGTCGCCGCCCATTCGGGCAACCGTATCATGCCTGCGGACACAGCCGACCAGGCGAGAACCCACTTCCCGTAACAAGGCATCCCCCGCCGCATGTCCCCGCTCATCATTGATGCGTTTGAACTCATCCAGGTCGATGAACAACAACCCCATGAGGGCGCCATGTCGTTGTGCCTCTTTTTCGGCCTCCCCCAGACGCTCGGCAAACAGCGTGCGGTTGGGCAGACCGGTGATGGCGTCGTAGTATGCCCGTTGGCGCATCGCCTCCTCGGTCCGCCTGCGCTCGGTGATGTCGACGATCAGGCACGCGACATGCGAGAGCTTGCGAGCCTCGTTTTGAACCGCCGTAAACGAGAGCTCCGCCGGAAACGCCTCACCATTGGCACGCCGGAATTGCAGGACCCCGTTCCAGCGCCCGAAGGCCCACAGATGCCTCCACGCGTCATCCATGGCAGTTTGGTCGTCCACCTCGGCGGCCAGATCACGCAGATCGCTGCCGAGCAGTTCGTTTGGCCCATAGCCGCTGAGTTTTGCGAAGGCCGCGTTGGTCCGAATGATGTGCCGCTGCGGATCCAGGATCACGATGCTCTCGTTGACCGCTTCCAAGATCGCACCGGCAATCTGCCAGTGGCTTTCCGCCTCTTTGCGCACGGAGATATCGCCGAGCGCGATGCGCATGCCGGTGACCTCATCGTTCTCGTCGGTTACCGGCACACCGTCCAGGCGAGCGTAAAAGATACGGCCCTCGTCGGGTACCAAACGAAGCTCGCAGTCCTGGGGCTCCTTGCGCTCCAAAATGGCGCGGCGGTAGGCGAAGAAGGCGTTTTGATCATCTTTAACCACGAACCGGTAGAAACGGGCGGCGGTGAGTGCCGCGCGTGGTACGTTCAGCATGTGTGCCGCGGTCAGGTTCGCCTCCCGAATCCGCCCCTCCTCGGAGACGGTCAGATAACCCACCGGGGCAAAGTCATACAGATCTCGGTAACGAACCAGTGCCTCCTCCAACGCCGTTTGAGTACGGCGCAGCTCCTCGTTCTGCATCTCCAGCTCAACCTGGTGGACCCGCAACTCCTGAATGAGCTCCTGGGTCTCGGTGGCCGACATCGCGGCTGCGGGTTTGTCCTCAAGCATCTGCTCGAGCCGTTTTTCGGCCCGAGACCTTAGCTCCGAGTTCGCACCGCCTTCTGCCTCATTACTTGTCGGCATCCTGGCACCTCGCCGAGTACCTTTATTCAAGTATCACCCAAAAAAACCAAAGTGCGGTGATGCCAGGACCCAAACGGTTCACGCATCGCAGCGCGTTCGGGACAGACACAATTGGAAAGGCGAGCGAGCGAGGACGTCGCAGTCGGGCATCCGGCTCAGCCCGCATCGCTCGCGCCGGCCTCTAGATAGACCACCGCATGGGTCACCTTGCCCTCGGGACCGCGTATGGGCGCGAAGAATGCCTGCATTTCCGCCTGCGCATTGTCCTCGCCCAGGTAGCGTAATATGCCGCGCCAGGTCCGCCCGCCCCGCAGCGTACGACGCATGATCTCAGCGTGGGCAACGCTCACGTGCATCGACATCGGCTCACCGCGAATGCGGCCCGGCTGGGCTCCGGGCCGGAGGCCGGTTTCCGCACTGAAGGCGTTGCTTGCGTACTCGACACGTCCTTCAAGATCCATGAGCAATACCATTGTCGGTGACTGGGCAAGGGCATCCTTGAGCTTCGTCATGAACTCGAGTCTCCGTGCATACGCGACGTCAAAGAAGGCTAGAACGGTCCCGCTGACACGGCCATCGGACGTGCGATAGGGGCGGATACGTAAAAGAAACCACCGATTATCGCGGGCCCTAACGTGCCGTTCCTTCGGCACCAGGGTTCGCATCACCTCCTCCATGTCCTGGGTTACCTCAGCGTAGACCAAGCCGTGCGCGAGATCCTTCAGCGGCCGCCCGATGTCCCCCTCGATCAGAGGCATGACCCGGGTGGCCGCCTGCGTGAAGCGCTGGACACGGAACTCTGTGTCCAGAAACACAATTCCGAGATCGGTACTGGCGAGCAGGTTGCTCATGTCGTCGTTGACTTGGGACAACGCCTCGACCTTGCTCTCCAGCTCCGCGTTGACCGTATGAAGCTCCTCATTGACGGACTGCAGCTCCTCGCGCGAGGTCTCAAGCTCCTCATTGCTGCTCTGTAGCTCCTCGTTGGACGATTGCAGCTCCTCGTTCGAGGTCTCAAGCTCCTCGATCGTTGTCTGTAACGCATCCTTCGTTTGCGCCAGCTCCTGCTCCAGCTGCATCACGCGCTCGCTCTCCTCGGCAGAGCGCTCCACGAGCTCGATCCCTGCTTGTTCCTCCACCGGGCCCAGATCCTCAAGCTGAATCAGCGCGAGACCCACCGGTGCATTCGACTCCGACAGGGGGGCGGCCATGAATCGCACCAGCGCTTCGCGGCCATCGGCACTTACCTTAACGGCGCCACCGCGCACTAACGCGCCCTCCTTGCGCACGCGGTGCAGAACCGAGCGCATCGGGCTGCGGAGCTCCGTGCGCGCCATTTGCAGGACGTCAAGATTGGGAACGCCGCTTGGCGGTTCCAAGAATCGCCCGGTGCGGCCATGGAAGTAGACGATGTCGTTGTTTTGATCGACCACGACGAACGCGGGTGTGCAGTCACGCAGTACGACGCGTTGGGCCAGCTCGCCGATAGTGGGTTCCTGCCGCGCCGCACCGGGCTCGGGTTTCGGCGCTGAGCGCTGATGCGCTCCGGGTCTGCCGGTCATGCCCAAAAAAAGATCTGCGCGGGTGAACGAGTCGTCGCGGCGGACATAGATCTTGTGCTTTCTGTCCAGCGGCTCGAAGAGATCGTCCGCCGTGCCAATCGACTCAGAGTTCCCCAGGAACAAAAAGCCGTCGGGCTTTAGCGCATAATGAAACAACAGCAGCACGCGCCGCTGCAGCTCTGAACTCATGTAAATGAACAGATTCCGGCAGCTCAGCAGATCCACCTGGGAGAAGGGAGGGTCCTTTATCACGCTCTGTTCGGCGAAGATGACCATCTGACGAAGGCTCTTGTCGATCTCGTAATACCCGCCATGCTCGACGAAGAAACGCTGAAACTGGGACGGCGATATGTCCGCGCAGATGTTGGCCGGATAACGCCCGGCCCGGGCGGTCTCCAGTGCCTTGTTATCGATGTCGGTGGCAAAGAGCTGAACGGGGTATTTCTGCCTCATCCCGTCCATGGCGTCTTGGAGCAACATGGCGATGGAGTAGGGTTCCTCGCCAGTGGAGCAGCCTGGCACCCAAACCCGCACCGCCTCACCAACCGGGCGCCGCTCGAAAAGCCGCGGAATGACCAACCGTTCCAGGGCCGCAAACGCCTCGGGATCCCGAAAGAAATCAGATACGCGAATGAGCAGCTCCTGGTAAAGTTTGTCGAGCTCCTCACCGTGCTCGCGTAAAAAGCGCAAATAAGTAACGTAGTCCTCGATACCGTGGACGGCCATGCGCCGTCTGACACGCCGAATGATGGTGCTGATCTTGTAAAGCGCAAAATCATGGCCCTTTCGCTCGCGTAACAGTGCGAATATTGCGGGAAGCTCTGGCGCTCGCTCAGCCGGCACCGTCTCTTCCCCTTGCGCTCCGGCACGGACTGAGGCACTGAAACGAAAGCCCATCAGAGCGGCTGGTATTTCATCCGGAGGCAACACGAAATCGGCCTGGCCGGTTGCAATTGCGCTCTCCGGCATGCCTGCATACTCGGCGCTCGCGGGGGCCTGCACCACAACGATGCCGCCCTCGCCTTTGACGGCCTGCACACCCAAAGCACCGTCCGAGCCGGTGCCGGAGAGAATAACGGCGAAGGCGTTCTCACCCTGATCCACTGCCAATTCCCGCAAAAAGAGGTCGATGGGAAGTCGATGCCCCTCGCATCGCTCCGTTAGATGGAGCTCACCGTGCTTGATGGACATATCATGGTTCGGTGGGATCACGTACGCGTGGTTGGCCTGCAGCTTCACCCCCTCTTTGGCTTCCACAATGGGGAGCCGGGCAACGCGCCCCAACAGCTCCGTCAGCATGCTCGCCTGGGTTGGGGCAAGATGCTGGATTACCACGTAGGCCATCCCGGAGTCTGCTGATACCGCGCCGAAGAACTTCTCGAGTGCGTTCAGGCCGCCGGCCGAGGCGCCCAGTGCGACCACCGGAAATCGCTCGGCTTGCGTTGACTGCCGGGACGACTCCGCCGCACGCTCGACCCTTTCCTGCTGGGGTTTGCGGCGCCTTTTGTCGGTTGCTTCGCCTTTCTCGGAGGCATTGATGGCAGGTCCATGTTTGCCGCCGCCATCTGGGTCCGACATTCGTCTCTGCCCTTATCTGTGCTCGTCTACCGCGCCTCGGATTCTCGCCAGTGTAGCGGAGCATGCGGCAAAAGCGCCACGGAACACCCGGCGGCAGTGAGGAATCCACCGAGGTCCACCCGTTTCGCCCGTCTCAGCCCA
>NZ_JBXWZQ010000161.1:0-2821 GCF_059432795.1 Nitrococcus sp.
AACTCGATCCGCAACCAGAACTTCCCGAGATCGGGCGAGAGCTTGGACGCCGCAGCACTGGTCTGGTCCAAAGCACCGGTGATCGTCGGCGCGCATGACATCGGCCCGCTGATCCGCTCGAAGGACGGGTTCTGGCTGGCGATCCCGCTGGCCGCCGCAGGCAAATCGACACGCGGCGGCCGGATCACGCCGGGTGAATGGGAACGGCGACGTGGCCTGCGTCTGCGCTTCGTCTATCGCCGGACCGGGCCGAGCCTGCTGGTGGCGGAGGGACGGCTGAACACGAAGGGCCAGGCGGTGGTGTCCCGCTCGAAAACCGGACGCGGAAAGGTCACCGCTCCGATCTTCCTGTTGGTGCCGCAGGTGAAACTGCCGAAGCGGCTGGACTTGGCTCGCGATGCGGAGCAGGCGTTGGATGGTGTGCCGGGGCTGATCGTGGCAAACTGGGTGGACGGGCTAGTTGGTTCATGATCATTTGTAGCTCTGCGCCTTAGACTGTGAGACTACAGATAACGATGATTAACGATGAAATAATCCGATCCGCCCGGATGGCGCTATTCAATCGCGCTCGGTCTATTCGTCAAGCAGAGTTCAGTGATGTGATTGAACGCCAGTTTTCAGCCGATCAAATTCGTAGTGGCGCAGCAAGGCAAGGCGTAAGTCCGTGGCTAGAGGAAGCTTTAGGTGACGAAATCATCCATCCGGTGCTCTATTCGATTTCTGTTGGAAATGTCGAAACTGCCGAGGCAATAAAGAACTCCTTCGATGGTTTGCCGAATGAACTGGAGCGAGGGTACCGTCTTCCAAGGCGCAATCCAGACCGTGAGGAGCAAACGACCCTGTATGTCGGCGGCTCGGAAGGTATCCGCAGGCGATTGAGAGAGCACATTGGCGAGGCTCCAGTGGGCACCTATGCCTTGAACTTGCAACGGTGGTGCCCTGAGTTTGAGGGTATTGTCACGGTCAAAGTTCAATCATTTTCACCCGCTGCTAGCCGGGAATGCAGACAAGATATCGAAGATACATTGTGGGACTCGCTGTACCCGACCTTTGGCAAGAGGGGCGCGAGGTAAGCTCCCGACGCTTTTCCTCGAGGTCCGATAATCCATGCCCACATCCCGCGAAACCATCCTCACCGCGCTGCACGAGCGGCTCTCGGCGCTGCCCGCCGCCGCCCTGCGCGGCGAGGTTTTGCCCGAGCGCATCCCGACCGAAGGCCTGTTGATCCTGCGCGACGGCGAACCCGGTGAACCGGAAGTCACGCTTTCGCCGCTTCGCTACCACTACCAACACCGCGCCGAGATCGAAGCCGTCGTGCAGGGCACGGACCGTGACGCCGCCTTCGATACGCTGACCGCCAGCGTCGGTGCAGCGCTCGCCGCCGACCGCACGCTGGGCGGCCTCTGCGACTGGGTCGAAGGGGAAGCGCCGCGGCCGGTCGATTTGCCGGTCGAGGGCGCGGCCAGCCTGAAGGCCGCCGTCATCCCGGTCGTGCTGCACTATTCCACGGCCGATCCGCTCGGCTGATCCCGACAATCCGAGGAGAACACTATGGCACGAGCCCAAGGGGCGCGGGCGCAGATGGCGCTTGCGTTCGAGATGACCTATGGAACGCCCCCCGTGGGCGGCTTCACGAAGATGCCCTTCGCCAGCACCTCGCTGGGGGCGGAACAGCCGCTGCTGAACTCGGAACTTCTGGGCTACGGTAGGGATCCGCTGGCACCGATCAAGGATGCTGTGACGGCCGATGGCGATGTCGTTGTGCCGCTCGATGCCGCGGCCTTCGGCTTCTGGCTGAAGGCGGCCTTTGGCGATCCGACCACGACCGGCACCGGTCCATGGACCCATGAATTTCAGTCGGGGTCCTGGACCTTGCCCAGCATGTCCATCGAAACCGGCATGCCCGAGGTGCCACGCTATGCGATGTTTTCCGGCTGCGTGCTCGACCAGATAAATTGGCAGATGCAGCGTTCAGGGCTGCTGACCGCGACGGCGCGGCTGGTGGCGCAGGGCGAGACCGTGGGCACAACGACCAGCGCAGGCACGCCTGCCGCTCTCGAATTGCAGCGCTTCGGTCATTTCAACGGAGCCATCACCCGTAACGGCTCAGCCCTCGGCAATGTCGTCTCGGCGGACAACACCTACGCCAACAACCTCGACCGGATCGAAACCATTCGCTCGGACGGCCGCATCGACGGCGCGGACCCGTCCATTGCGGCTCTGACCGGCTCCATCGAGGTGCGCTTCGCAGACCAGACGCTGGTGACACAGGCCATCAATGGCGATCCCTGCGAGCTCGAGTTTGCGTATGTGCTGCCCTCTGGCGAGAGCTTCACCTTCACCGTGCATGCCGTCTACCTGCCGCGTCCCCGGATCGAGATTTCCGGGCCGCAGGGCGTGCAGGCGACCTTCGATTGGCAGGCCGCCCGCGATAGCACCGTCGGCCGGATGTGCACTGCCACCCTGATCAACGACATTGAGGTATATTGATGCTGACACTCGATCTGACAAACGCGCCGCGCTGGCATGACCTTGCGCCGGGCGTGCGGGTGCAACTCCGCCCGCTGACAACCGCGCTGATGGTGGCGACGCGCAGCGACCCGTCCGTCGAGGCGGTGCCTGAGGACGCTTCCGACGAGGAGCGGGCCGTTGCCTTCGCCAAGACGCTGGCGCGGCGGGCCGTGCTTGCATGGGAGGGTATCGGTGATGCGGAT
The DNA here is from genome assembly GCF_059432795.1 of Nitrococcus sp. Lineage (NCBI taxonomy): Bacteria > Pseudomonadati > Pseudomonadota > Gammaproteobacteria > Chromatiales > Ectothiorhodospiraceae > Nitrococcus > Nitrococcus sp. The sequence continues at coordinate 2,715 of NZ_JBXWZQ010000161.1, forward strand.
GGCAACGCAATCGAGCCGTCCCCCGAGGCCATCGACGCGCTCTTGGATATCTGGCCGATGTTCGAGGCCTTTCAGTTGACCTATGTCTCCAAGGGCTTGCTGCTGGA
>NZ_JBXWZQ010000162.1:0-49568 GCF_059432795.1 Nitrococcus sp.
GTTTTTTAGGTCAAAACCGTAGCCATATACCTGTCTGTTCTTATTATCGTTTATTATAATTGTGGCGCCTTCGATGTCGGCGCCGGCAAATAAGCCTTTCGATCTTTGTTGATAAGCGACAACTGAATCCGGTTTAATGAAAATCTCTTTATAGGCGGTTAATGTTCCGGCTGTGACTTCAATATCGGCGCCTAGCTCGACTTTTCCCTTCGCGAGCAAATCGAGGCCTTGGTCCATGAACAAAAGGACAAGCTCCGTCGATTCTATCCCTAGTTGAGGCCCGACACTCACGGTTGATAAACCGAAGAAAATCGGCGCGGACCATTGATGTTTGTCGATTCTGCAGCTCACAATACCGTTGCCATAGCTACCGGCCACCACCAAACCCAGCCTCAGTCGGCTTGGAACGACGGCGATACACCGACTGGCCCGAATAAGGATATCTGCAATATGGCGCTTGGAGCGCTGCTTCATTTCATCATCGAGAACTTGTGCAGCAGCTGTCGCTACTGCGTCGACGTCAGGTTGACCGGTCTCGTTGGTGTCTGAATTTTGCTTGGAGCGGTGACCTGTCGTGGCGATTCCGGATACAGCCAACAGCACAATTAAGGATGCAATGGAAAGGATCCTGTGCTGCATGGATTACAATGCTCCCTTCGTTTTTTTGCACACGCCAAGCAGCTGGCTGCCCAGGAACTCGAGAGCCGATAGGCTCGTGCCGGCGTTCGTTGTGCGATGGTGTACCCCGGCGCAATTTATATTTTTACCTAGCTCATCCGCATAGGCTGCGCACGCAGACGGTGAGCGTACACGCCTTTTTCCGCTTGCGTTGAAGGCTTGTTTTTTCAGCGAGTGCGCGGAATGCTCCACGGTAGCGCAGTGCTCCGCAGTTCGCATGCGGCCACGCGCTGCGTTCTCAGCGCCTCGCAAAGCAATACCAGTCCCGTAGCCTTCGGTTGCGGGTACACCGGCGCTTTGGTTAGATCCGCACAATGCGTTCCGGACGCTCGCTTTCCCGTCATCCCGCCGGGAATTCCCAATCGTAGCTGAGCGTCAGCGGCGCATGATCGGAGAAGCGCTCGGCGGTATAGATCTCGGCGCTCTGTACGCGCTCGCAGAGGTCCGGGGTGATGACATGATAGTCGATGCGCCATCCGGTGTTATTGTCCCAGGCGCGGCCGCGAAATGACCACCAGGTGTATTGCTCGGCTTGCGGATTCACAAGCCGGAAGGCGTCCACGAAGCCGGCCTCGTCGAACAGCCGGTCGAGCCAGGCGCGTTCCTCCGGCAGGAAGCCCGAATTCTTCTGGTTGGAGCGCCAGTTTTTGAGGTCGATCGGCTTGTGCGCGATGTTCAGATCGCCGCAAATGATGTACTCGCGCGCACCCGGCCCGCGCAGCGACTTGAGATGCTCGAGAAAGGGCTCCATGAAGGCGTACTTGAAGTCCTGGCGCTCCGCGCCGGAAGTCCCCGAGGGCATGTAAAGCGAGACCACCGAGAGCCTGCCGAAACGCGCTTCCAGCCACCGCCCCTCGCGGTCGATCTCCGGCCAGCCAAGACCCATCCGGATCTCGTCCGGCTCGCGTCGGCTGTAGAGGGCGACGCCGCTGTAGCCGCGCTTCTGCGCGTCGTGAAAGAAGGCGTGGTAGCCTTGCGGGAAGAACACGTCGTTGCCATCGAGCTGCGCGCGCTGGGCTTTGGTTTCCTGCACGCAGAGCACATCCGGGCGCTCGCGGGCGAGCCAGTCGAAGAAGCCCTTGCGGGCGGCGGCGCGGATGCCGTTGAGATTCAGCGTGGTGATCTTCAGCGTCATACCGCACTCACCGCCGGTGCTCAACGCCTGTTAGGCGCTCGTCGCCCGCGCAGCGCATCGCGAAAAGCCGTCGCTACAGGCGCTCGAACAGCGCAGCGATTCCCTGCCCGCCTCCGATACACATGGTCACGACGGCATAGCGGCCGTTACGGCGGTGCAGCTCATAGAGCGCCTTGACGGTCAGGATGGCGCCGGTCGCGCCAATGGGGTGACCGAGAGAAATGCCGCTGCCGTTTGGATTCACTCTTTGCGCATCGAGCTCCAGGTCCTGGCTCACCGCGAGCGCCTGGGCTGCGAAGGCTTCGTTGATTTCCCAGACATCGACCTGATCGCGGGCAACGCCGGTTTTCTCCAGCAGCTTGCGCACGGCCGGGACCGGGCCGATGCCCATGTACTTGGGCTCGACGGCGGCCACGGTGCCCCCGACCAGTCGGCCGAGTGGGCGGAGATTGCGCGCTTCGGCGCTGCCGCGTTCCATCAGTACGACGGCCGCGGCCCCGTCGTTCAACGTGGAGGCATTGCCGGCGGTCACCGTGCCGCCGTCCGGTTTGAAAACCGGCCTCATGGTCGCCATCTTGGCCGGGTCGACCTCGCGGCGAGGGCCCTGGTCGGTGTCCACCGTCACCGAGCCTTTACGCCCTTTGACCTCGATGGGCAGGATTTGGTCACGAAAATAGCCGTTGTCGATGGCATGGCTCGCCCGGCGATGGCTTTCCAGGGCCAATTCGTCCTGTGCCTCGCGGGAGATGCCCCACCGGGCGGCGACATTCTCGGCCGTGATCCCCATGTGGCAGCGATCGAAGGGGTCGGTCAAGGCGCCCACCATGGCGTCGACCAGGGAACCATCGCCCATGCGCTGTCCCCAGCGCCCACTGGGGATCCAGTACGGGGCTCGAGACATGGACTCGCCACCGCCGCCGACGGCGCAGTCCGTATCACCAAGCTGGATGTAGCTCGCCGCGGTCAGAATGGCCTGCAGGCCGCTGCCGCAGAGGCGGTTCAGGGTCAAGGCCGGCGTCTCGACCGGGAGTCCGGCGTTGACGCTCGCCACGCGGGCCAGATACATATCGCGGGGCTCGCTATGAATGACGTTGCCGAGCACGGTGTGGCCGACGCTCCCTGCTTCGATCCCGGCGCGACTGACGGCTTCGCGGACTACCGAGGCGGTGAGATCGCCCAATGGGACGTCCTTGAGATCACCGCCATAGCTTCCGATAGGAGTTCGTGCTCCGCTCAGCACGACGACCTCACGTGTGTTGCTCATGTTTTCCTACCCTGGTCGGATCGAAGTGGGCCAGCCCCTGCCCGCTGGATGCTGCGGGGCAACAAAAAAATGATTCTAGTCGCCGCTCCACTTGATTGCCAGCGCTCGCGAGCGGCTAGCCGCCTTCAAGATCGATCCCGCGGCCGCAAGGGCTTGTCTTGATTGGTGCCGGTACCTCAGCCAAAATATAGCAACCATACGGGGCGGAGCGCCCCGGGATTGCCCTACCCGGTCATGCCAGCGCCGCCTTTCCCTGCATGTGCTGCCCCTTTTCGCCGAGTGTCCGTGACGATGTCAACTCAAGCCCTAAGTCCGCGGCTGGCGTATGCTCGGGCATGGTCGATGAGGAATAAGGAGGAGCGATGTATCAACATATCCAATACCCGGAAGGCGGCGAAAAAATCACCGTGGTCGACGGCAAGTTGCACATTCCGGACCAGCCCGTCATCGGCTACGTCGAGGGCGACGGGATCGGCCCCGACATCACCGGCGCCTGCCTGCGCATCTGGGATGCCGCCGTGGCACAGGCCTATGCCGGCAAGCGCAGGATCTTCTGGTGCGAGCTCTATATGGGCGAGAAGGCGGCCGGATTGTATGAGGGTGAATATTTCCCGCAGGAAACCGAGACGGCGCTGCGGGATCTCATCGTCTCCATCAAAGGGCCCCTGACGACGCCGGTCGGCGGGGGTTACCGTTCTTTGAACGTGGCCCTGCGTCAAAAGCTCGATCTCTACGCCTGCGTACGACCGGTACGCCACTACGAGGGGGTGCCCTCGCCCCTGCGCAAGCCCGAGGACGTGGACGTGGTGATCTTTCGGGAGAACACGGAGGACGTCTACGCCGGTATCGAATATCAATCCGGCACTGCCGAGAACAAGAAGCTTGCTGCTTTCCTGCGCGAGGAAATGGCCGCGAGCTTCTTCGACGATGCCGGGCTCGGAGTCAAGCCCATCAGCCCGTTCGGCAGCAAGCGTCTGGTCCGCAAGGCCATTCAGTACGCCGTGGACAACAACCGCGAGAGCGTCACCCTCGTCCACAAGGGCAACATCATGAAGTATACGGAGGGCGCGTTCCGTACCTGGGGTTACGAGGTGGCGCGGGATACCTTCGGTGACGTCACCATCACCGAGGAGGAGCTTTACTCCATTTACGGAGGTAAGCGGCCTGCGGGGAAAATCGTCATCAAGGACCGGATCGCCGATATTATTTTTCAGCTCATGCTGCTGCGCCCGAACGAATTCGATGTCCTGGCTACCATGAATTTGAACGGTGATTACCTCTCCGACGCGGTGGCCGCGGAGGCGGGCGGTGTCGGTATCGCGCCGGGCGCCAATATGGGCGATTACGTGGCCGTTTTCGAGGCGACGCACGGCACGGCGCCCAAACACGCCAATCAGGATAAGGTCAATCCCGGTTCCCTGCTGTTCTCCGGCGTGATGATGCTGGAGTATCTGGGCTGGCCCGAGGCTGCGGATCTTATCCGGGCCGCCTATCAGCGGGTCGTGAGCGCCAAGATCGTGACCTATGATTTTGCTCGCCAGATCGAGGGTGCCACGGAGGTAAAAACCAGTCAGTTCGCCGATGCGCTGATCGAGGAGATGCAGGGCAAGATAGACCTTGCCAAGTATCAGCAGGAGCGCATGGAGGCGATTGAGCAGGACCGCAGGATTCGCGAGCTGCGTCGCGTGTCCACGCCTCTCGAGGAGATGATCGCCTCCGGGCGTACGCCACACACGGTCGGGGATCTGATGAACCCGAGCCCCATCAGCGTACCGGCGGACACGCTGGTCGAAGACGCCATGCACCTGATGCGCGAGAAGCGAATCGGCAGCGTGATCACTCACCCGGAGACGGGCGGCCAGTGGGGCATCATGACGCAGCGCGACGTTATTTCGCGCATTGTCTCGGCGAACCGCCAGCCGCGTAGCGTGAAGGTCAGTGAGGTGGCGAGCAAGCCGCTCATTACCGTTCCAGTCGACATGTCGCTGCACGATTGCGCTGATAAGATGAGCAGCCACAATATACGGCGCGTGGTGGTGATCGACCATAACGAGCAACCCATCGGCATCATTTCCGATACTGATATCTTCGCCAGCGTCGAGCAGTTCGGAATGCCGGAGTAATCAGCGTCCCAGCGCGGCCGCTGTCGTCACGGCACCGGCCGCAGCGGGGCGCAAGGCAGGAGCCTATATGCAGGAGAAGAGTACCGATCTCCCGCTGCGCGAGGATATCAGGCAGCTGGGGGGGCTGCTGGGCAGTACGCTCTACGAGCAGGACGGCGAGGAGCTCTATAACACCGTCGAGGAGATCCGTCGGCTGGCAAAGGACGCGCGTGCCGGCGTCGACGGGGCGGCGGAGCAGCTCAGCAGCATGCTCGCCGGTCTGGATGACGACATGATCATGCCCGTGGTGCGGGCGTTCTCCAACTTTCTGAACCTGGCCAATATCGCCGAGCAGCATCATCGCATACGTCGCAGCCGTGCCTGGCTGCGTGATCCGCAGTCCGCCCCGCTGCGCGGTTCGCTGGAGGAGGCGTTTCAGCGGCTCGTCGAGGAGGTCGATCCGCAGGTGCTCTACGAAGCGGTGTGCCGCCTCAAGATCGAGCTCGTTTTGACCGCGCATCCCACAGAGGTCACGCGGCGCAGCCTGCTACAGAAATACAACCGCATCGCTGACCTGCTGGATCAGCAGGATCGCCTGGATCCGACCCCGGAGGAGATCGAGGAGGTGCACCAGGCGCTCAAGCGCGAGATCACGGCGGCCTGGCACACCGACGAGATCCGGCGCCGCCGGCCATCCCCGGTCGACGAGGCGCGCTGGGGCCTGGCCGTGATCGAGCAGACGCTGTGGGACGTGATTCCGCGGTATATGCGCCGGCTCGATAAGATGCTCAAGCGTAAGACCGGCTACAATCTGCCGCTCGATCTCGCCCCGATCCGGTTCGGCTCCTGGATGGGCGGGGATCGCGACGGCAACCCCCGGGTGACCGCCCGCGTGACGCGGGAGGTCTGCCTGCTCAATCGCTGGATGGCCGTCGAACTCTATGAGCGCGAGCTCAATCAGCTCATATCCGAGCTCTCGCTGCAATGCATGGATGATGATTTACGCAAGCTCGTCCCGGGGCGCTGGGAACCGTATCGAGCGTTGCTCAAACGAGTGCGGGCGCGCTTGCGCATCACCCGCAGCTGGATCGAGGCCCGTTTGGAAGGTCGGCACCCTCCCGATGGCGAGATTTTGATCGAGACCAGCGATCTGAAAGCGCCGTTGCTTGCCTGCTACCATTCGCTGCAGCGTTGCGGTGCCGGAGTCGCCGCCGACGGTCGGCTGTTGGACCTCATACGTCGCGTATCGGTGTTCGGCCTCACGCTGATGCGGGTCGATGTCCGCCAGGAGGCAAGCCGCCACGTCAATACCCTCGATGCAATTACCCGCGAGCTTGGCTTGGGCAGCTATGCCGAGTGGACGGAGGCGCAGCGCCACGATTTCCTCATCCAGGAGCTCAACAGCCGCAGGCCGCTGATACCTCAAGATTTCGAGCCGAGCGAGGAGGTGCGCGAAGTCCTGGACACGTTCCAGATGATGGCGGAGACGTCCGCGGATTCCTTGGGAGCGTATGTCATCTCCATGGCCTCGCAGCCCTCAGATATTCTTGCCGCGGAGCTGCTCCAGAAAGAGGCCGGCGTTCGGCACTACCTGCGGGTGGTGCCCCTGTTCGAAACCCTCGACGACCTGAACGGCGCCGAGGCTTGTATCGAGCAATTGATGCAGATTCCCTGGTATCGCGAGCGCGTGCAGGGTCATCAGGAAGTGATGATCGGCTATTCGGACTCGGGCAAGGATGCTGGGCATTTGACCGCCGCCTGGACCCTTTACAAGACTCAGGAAAAGCTGGTGGCGGTTGCGAGGCGTCAGGCCATCAAGCTGACCTTATTCCACGGCCGTGGTGGCTCGATCGGCCGCGGCGGCGGCCCGACCCATGCCGCCGTTCTCTCCCTGCCGCCCGGCTCCGTCGATGGTCGGCTGCGGGTCACCGAGCAGGGCGAGGTCATCCAGGCAAAATTCGGATTACCGGGCGTGGCGCTGCGCAATCTCGAGGTGTACACGACCGCCGTGCTGGAAACGAGCTTGCAGCCGGCTCGGCCACTGTTGCCGACATGGCGGGAAGCCATGGACCGGCTTGCACAGGTCGCTAAAGCTACCTATCGCGGCCTGGTCCGCGACGATCCCGACTTCATTGACTACTTTCGCCACGCCACCCCGGAGCATGAGATCAGTATGTTGACCATCGGCAGCCGGCCCGCCCGCCGTGCTCCGACGCACGGGGTGGAGAGCCTGCGGGCGATACCGTGGATTTTCGCTTGGACGCAGACGCGATTGCTGTTGCCGGCGTGGTTTGGCGTCGGGGAGTCGCTGCAGCGGGCATTGGACTCGGGAGAGGCCGAATTACTCAAGCGTATGTACCAGGAGTGGCCGTTCTTCCAGACGTTCCTGGATATGGTGGAGATGGTATTGGCCAAGGGGGATACCTCGGTCGCCGCTTGGTACGACAGACGCCTGGTTCCCGAGGAGTTCCAGGCGGTGGGCGAGTACCTGCGCGGGCAGTTCGACAAAACACTGCGCGCCGTGCTGGAAATCACCGAACACCAGCAGCCGCTGGACGACTTTCCCGTCGCACAGCGTTCCGTGGTGGTGCGCAACCCCTACGTCGACCCGCTGAATCTGCTGCAGGTGGAGCTGCTTTACCGGGTCCGTCACGGCAAGGAGGAAAATCTACGCAAGGCATTAATGGTGTGCATCAACGGCATCGCGGCCGGAATGCGCAATACGGGCTAGCCCGTCCCGCGGGCGACGGCTTTCCTTGCCCGGCGAGGCGAGCAAGTCGTCAACCCGCGCTGAAGGAATACGGATCAGTGCATGCTCGATTATCAGAGAGAGTTCATACAATTCGCTCTAGAGCACAGAATTCTGCGTTTCGGTGAGTTTATCCTCAAATCGGGCCGTCGCAGCCCCTACTTTTTCAACGCCGGAGGCTTCGCCACGGGGCGCTCGCTCGCCGAGGCGGGGCGGTATTACGCCCGGGCGATAGTCAACGCCGATATCCGCTTCGATATGCTCTTCGGTCCGGCCTACAAGGGCATCCCCCTCGTTTGCGCCGCTGCCGTGGCCCTCGCGGAGCAGCATGGCCGGGACGTGCCCTACGCGTTCGATCGCAAGGAGGTAAAGGCACACGGGGAAGGCGGCAGGGTCGTGGGGACCCCGATACACGGGCGCGTTCTGGTGATCGACGACGTCATATCGGCCGGCACCTCCACGCGTGAGGCGGCGGCGCTTATCGCGGCGGAGCAGGGCTCTTTGGCAGGCCTGGTGGTGGCTCTCGACCGTCGGGAACGGGGTCAGGGCAGCGTCGCGGCGGCTGCGGAGATTGAAGCGGACTACGGCGTGCCTACTGCCGCCGTCATTACGTTGGATACTCTGATCGAATATCTCACAGGGCAAGGAGGCCGGAGCAAGGAGCTTGCCGCCATGCAGGCCTACCGCGAGGCCTACGGGGTCGATTACTGAAGGCCGGCAAGCGGTGCGTCGGGGTATCCGCAAGGCGCCGATGAGCGAGCGGGGTTTGCGTAGGACTACCTTAGGCAGTTGGATGATCAAGCGCGGCGTGTCTTTGCTTATAATCGGCCTTTGGCTGTCGAGTTCCGCGGGGGCGGCTCAATTCTACAAATGGGTGGACGAGCAGGGGCGGGTTCATTACAGCGACGCCGTCCCGCCCGAGGCGGCCGGCCAACAGCGCGAGGTCAAGTCATCGAGCGGCGAGACGGTTCAAACCATCGAGCCGCCGCCGACGCGCGAGCAATTGGACGCCAAGCAACGCGAGCATGAAACGGCCCAACGAGCCGAGCGTCGCCGACGCGCGCAAGCGGAATACGATCGGACACTGCTGCTCACATTCTCGAGTGCGCAGGAGATAAGGGCGGCCCGTGAGGATCGCCTGCGGGCGATCAGCGCACAAATCGAGCTCAGCCGGAAACGCCTGGAGAAACTTCAGGCGCGGTTGCAGGCGCAACGGCGTAAGGCCGTGCGCATCGAGCGCACCGGTCGCGGCGAGCCCACGGCGGTCTATGCCCAGATCGCGCAGCTACAACGGCATATCGACGAGAACGAGGCATTCATCGAACGCAAGCGCGCGGAGCAGGAGCAGACGCGCCAGGATTTCGCCCGCCATCTCTCGCGCTACCGCGAGCTGATGGCGGCAAGGGAAGACAAAGCCCGCGAGCAGCATAAAAACCCCTGAAAAGAAAAAGGAGGTCCGCTCCTAGCCCGTCCAGTCACGGTTTACCGGCGTGACGGCAGCGGAAACATGGCGTATACCGATCAGTTCGTCTTTTTCGCCGGCTTCCTTCTGACGTTGAGCATCCTCGCGAGCATACCCGCCGAGCGCAGCGGTGTTCCGGTGTTGGTGGTGTTTTTGGCCTTGGGTATGCTGGCGGGCGAGCAGGGCCCCGGCGGGATCCAGTTCGAGGACGTGGCCAGCGCCCATTTACTGGGTACGCTCGCGCTCGCCGTCATTCTATTCGACGGCGGACTGCACACGCCGTTTGCGAGCTTTCGTACGGGGCTTGGGCCCGGGTTGAGCCTTGCAACCGTCGGCGTATTGGGTACGGCACTCGTTACCGCCGCCTGCGTGGTGTTGCTCTTCGGCGATTCCTGGCTGAACGCGCTGTTGCTGGTGGCGATTATTAGCTCGACCGATGCCGCGGCGGTGTTCTATCTGCTGCGTGCCCGCGGTCTGGAGCTTCATCCTCGAGTTCGCAACACACTGGAGATCGAATCCGGGGTCAACGATCCGGTTGCGATTTTTCTGACCATCGTCCTGATCGAATGGGTGTTGCAGCAGCAGGCGAGCACCGCCGGGTTAGCGGTGGTTTTTGTCGAGCAGATGGTCGGTGGTGCGGTGTTGGGTGCCGGGGGCGGGGCGCTGCTCACGTGGGTGGTCAACCGGCTGCCGCTGCCGCCGAGCCTCTACCCGCTGCTCGCGCTCTCGGGCGGGCTGCTGACCTATGGCATGAGTGCGCAACTCGGGGGAAGCGGCTTTCTTGCCGCCTATCTTGCCGGCCTTATCCTCGGTAATCGGGCCCGCTCGGCGCGGCGCAGCATCCAACGCTTTCATGACGGCATCGCCTGGCTTTGCCAGATCGGGCTTTTTCTCATGCTGGGGCTGCTGGTCACGCCTAGCGATCTGCTCGCGGTGGCGCCCAAGGCGTTCGTGGTGGCCGGCGCCATTATCCTGCTGGGCCGTCCGCTCGCGGTGGCGGTTTGCCTGCTGCCGTTTCGCTTTCCCTGGCGTCAGGTGCTGTTCATCAGCTGGGTGGGAATTCGCGGCGCGGTGCCGATCGTGCTCAGTTTGTTTCCGGTGATCGCGGGGGTGACGGGCGCGGCGGCCGATTTCAATGTCGTTTTTTTCATCGTCTTGATTTCCTTGCTGTTGCAAGGATGGACCGTCGCACCGCTCGCCCGCTTGCTGGGCTTGCAGCTGCCGCGCCTGCACCCGGACGCCCGGCGGATCGATCTGGGTATCCCCAGCGACCATGAATTGGTGATCTGTGAGCTGCCGCCGGAATGTCCGGCGCTGAACGCCACCCTGGAAGCGCTGCGACCGCCGGATGGCGTGCAGCTGCTGGCGCTGGTGCGCGAAGGCCGTCCCGTGGCCATGACGCCGCAGCGCGCCCTCGAAGCTCGGGACCTGCTCTATCTGTTGGTAGCCTATGCCGATCCGGCGGTACAGGAGCGCTTCAATCATTGGCTCGACGATATGGGCACGCGGCAGCCGGAGAGCCAACGGCGCTTCTTCGGAGAGTTCACCGTGGATGGCCATTCGGCGATGGCGGACTTCGCCGAGATTTACCTGAGTGATTCGGTGACCGATATCCGGCCCGCCGAGACGATCGGTGATTACCTGAGCCGAAGGCTGTACCAAAAGGCTTCCGAGGGCGACGTGGTGGAACTGGGCAAGGTCGTGCTCGTGGTACGGGAGATGGATTTGCGCCAGATCGTCAAGGTCGGCGTCAAGCTGCCTCGTCCGCCGGCGGCTTAAAGGCGGGCACGCAAGCGGAATCCGAGGCGCCGGCCTCAGGCGGGCGAGCTTGCTTGGCGCTCGCCGTGGATGAGCGTGCCCACGCCCGAATCGGTGAACAGCTCCAAAAGCACGGCGTGCTCCACCCGGCCATCGATAATATGCGCAGAGTGGACGCCGTGTGCTACGGCTTCCAGGGCACAGCGCACCTTGGGCAGCATGCCGCCGTGAATCGTCCGGTCGGCAATCAGTCGTTCTACCCCCTGCAGATCCAGTCCGGTGAGGAGTCGTCCTTCCCGGTCCAGCAAACCGCGGGTATTGGTGAGCAGGACGAGTTTTTCCGCCTGCAGAGTCTCGGCGAGCTTGCCGGCGACCAGATCAGCATTGATGTTGTAGGAGCGTCCGTCCACGCCGACTCCGATGGGAGCGATGACCGGTATGAAGGCGCCGCCGGTCAATATGTCGATCAGCGAGGCGTCGATCCTGTCCACCTCGCCGACGTGGCCAATATCAATGATTTCCGGTTCCTTCTCGGACTCGCCTGGGCGGGTGATGTGCAGCTTGCGGGCTCGTATCAGGCCGCCATCCTTGCCGGTAAGCCCTACGGCACGGCCGCCCTGAGCGCTGATCAGATTGACGATCTCCTTGTTCACCAGGCCGCCGAGCACCATTTCCACCACGTCCATCGTCTCGGCATCAGTTACCCGCATGCCGTCGACGAATTCCGACTCCTTGCCGATGCGCGTCAGTAACCGACCGATCTGAGGGCCGCCGCCGTGCACGACCACGGGATTGAAGCCCACCAGCTTCATCAGCACGATGTCACGGGCAAAGCTTTCTTTGAGGTGTTGATCCACCATGGCATTGCCGCCGTATTTCACGACGAGGGTCTTGCCATGAAAGCGTCGGATATAGGGCAGTGCCTCGGTGAGGACGTGGGCGATCTGGGCCGGGGGCGTGCGGAGTTTCGATGATTTCAAAATGGCAGCTCCAATCCAGGCCGGACCCGCTCGATCAACTCGCGAAAGAGGGTCTCGATGCGCCGCAGCGCCTCGGCATCGTCGCCCTCGAAGCGCCACACCAGGCAGGGCTCGGTGTTGGAGGCTCGTACCAGGCCCCAGCCGTCCGGGAAATCCACCCGCAGGCCGTCGATGGTCGTTACCCGGGCGTCACTGAAGCTCGCCTGCTCGAGCAGCGCGGCGATCAGCCGCTCGGGCTCACCCTCCTCCAGGCTCAGGCGCAGCTCCGGAGTGCTTTCCGCCTCGGGCAGCTGTGCGAAGACCTCGGCGCTCTCGCGTGGGTCCATGGAGAGGATTTCCAGCAGCCGCGCGGCCGCGTAGATTCCGTCGTCGAAGCCATACCAGCGTTCATTGAAGAAGATGTGCCCGCTCATTTCACCCCCGAGGGGCGCCCCCGTCTCGCGCAGCTTGCTTTTGATCAGCGAATGGCCGGTTTTCCAGAGCACGGGCACGCCGGCGGCCTCCGTGATGACATCGGCGAGCCGACTGGAGCATTTGACGTCGAAGACAATGTCCGAGCCCGGGTTGCGGCTGAGTATGTCCTCCGCGAAGAGCATGAGTTGACGATCCGGCCAGATGATCTTGCCCTGATTGTCCACCACGCCGAGCCGATCGCCGTCGCCGTCGAAGGCAAGGCCGAGATCGGCGTGCTCCGCGCGCACGTGCTCGATCAGCGTCTGCAGATTCTCCGGCGTTGTGGGATCCGGGTGGTGATTCGGAAAGTCGCCGTCGACATCGCAGAAAAGCGCCACGACCTCGCAGCCCAGCGCTTGCAGGAGATCCGGGGCGATCGCGCCGGCCACGCCGTTGCCGCAGTCGACCACCACCTTGAACGGACGATGGAGCGCGACATCCTGCAGCACGCGCTCGCGATAAGCGGCCTGAATGTCTCGGCGCTCGATACTGCCGTCACCGGTTGTCAAATCACCGCTCTCGATGCGTCGGCCCAACGCCTGGATGTCCTCGCCGTAAAGCGTCTCCTCACCGAGCATGATCTTGAGGCCATTATATTCCGGCGGATTGTGACTGCCGGTCACGGCGACGCCGCCATGGCTGTCGAAATGGTAAGTGGCGAAGTAAACCAGCGGCGTGGGGACCCGGCCGATATCGATGACGTTACGGCCCGCTGCCGCCAACCCAGCGCACATCGCGGCGGCGAGCTCTTCGCTGGAGTGGCGCCCATCATAGCCCACGATGATTGATTGCTGCCCGCGTGCGGCCGCCTCGCTGCCGATGGCCAACCCAAGCCAATGCACGGTCTCGGGGGTCAGTGTCTTGCCGACCCGACCGCGAATATCGTAGGCGCGAAGAATCGAAGGATCGATGGCGGGTGCCGCTCCGGGATCCGGCGTGGTCGCTGGCGACGGAGCTTCGATCTCGGCCACTTCCATGTGTTGGGCGGGCGATTGGGCCGCCGTCCGCGTGCGATGGCGGCTTGCGCCCTCAGGGATCGCCTCCGGGGTATCGGCTCGTGGCGTGGACGCTGGCGCCCCGCCCGCCGCGGATTTGGCGGGCGCAAGCGCCGCTTGCAGCTCGCGCAAGCGAAGCGGGTAGCGCGCGCGCGGTTCTCCGCCCAGGCTATCCTGGACGAGGCGCGCGAGCGTGCGGGCGTCGGCGCTAAGCGCCTGTCGCAGTCGCACACCGGCCGCGAGGGCAGTAAGCAGGATGAGCAGCATCGCTGCCGCGATAACCGCAAGCACGATAGGCGCCTGCAGGCCGGCCCATGTCTCCGCGCCGTGGGCGCTGACGTATTCAAGCTGCCAGGCGGTGCCGGGCACCGGTACCTGGACGCGCTGACCGGCGGCCTGGCGATTACCCGACTCCAACAGCGTCACCGAGGTGCCGGCGGTGTGCCGTTGGAGGCTGGCCCAGGCCCCGGACGGGGGGGTAAGAAAGCGCAACCAGCGATCAGCGGGAAAGGTCAGCACCAGGGTGCCGAGGGTCTGCTCGGCGGCCCGGACTGGCTCGACCAGGTTGACGTTGGCGCCCGGGCGTCCGGGCAGATGAATTTCCACGGGCGGACGATGTCCTGCCGAAGCCGTTTTGACCATGTCGAGCAAGGCATAGCCGATCGGCGGGTTGGCGTTCGGGTCGGCCGACAAGGTTCCCTCGGGCACGAGCAGCAGGCGGGCGGCCAGTGGAAACGCCGATTGCAGCACCTGCGCGAGCTTGCTCAGAGCCAGCGGGTCGCGCTCGCGCAGGGCGTCTTGCAAGGCCTTGAGGTCGGCTGTTTGTGCGAGCGCCTGCTGCAGCGTGGCGACCTCTTCGGCCAGGTTATGGCTGATCAGCTGTGCCGATTGCCCAGCGGCCTCTTGCCAACGGGCTTGTCTCCCGCGTTGGCTGAGCACCGCGGTAACGATCAGCGAGGCGAGCAGTATGACGATGGTAATCGCCGCCACCGCCAGGAAGTAGCTGGTGACGGCCCTGGAGCCATTCGACCCGGTTGTCTTGGACGCATCCTGCATCTGGGCGCGATTCACCCCATCCTCCTCATAGCCTTGCGCGGGCCGCCTCTCGGCGCTTCATCCAAAACCTGCTCGGGCACGCGCCGGCCAGATCGCGTGTGTGTTTTGCGCTCGTGACGGTCTATAGACGGCCGGAGTGTCCAAAGCCGCGCTCACCGCGCGGGCTGGGATCGAATGCCTCCACTATCTCCAGCGTGGGCCGCGCCACCGGAACGAAAACGAGCTGAGCGATGCGCTCCCCCGGCTCGATAGTGAAAGGCCGCGATCCGCGGTTCCAGCAGGAGACCAGAATCTGGCCCTGATAGTCGGAGTCGATCAGACCCACCAGATTACCGAGCACGATGCCGTGCTTGTGACCCAGGCCGGAACGGGGCAGGATGAGCGCGGCAAAACCCGAATGGCCGATGTGCACGGCGATGCCGGTGGGTAGCAGGTCCGTCTGGCCGGGCTCGAGTGTCAAGGCGGCCTCGATGCACGCACGTAGGTCCAGTCCGGCCGACCCATCCGTGGCGTATTCCGGCAGCGCGAACTCGCTCTCGAGTCTAGGATCGAGGATGCGCAGTTGAACTTTGTGCATGATATCGCTCGCTGATGATGTCGATGAGACGCCGGGCCACCTCGGCTTTTGAAGCTTGAGGGATACTCATGTGCCCCCCTTCCCAGAGAACCTCCAAGGCGTTGCTGGTACTGTCGAAGCCCGTGTCCGGTTGTCCGACCCAGTTGGCGGCGATCATATCGAGTCGTTTATGCCGGCGCTTGTGCTCGGCGTGCTCTACCAGGTGCTCAGTCTCAGCAGCAAAACCCACCGTGAAGGGCCGACCTGCCTCGAGCGTGGCGACTGCATGCACGATATCGGGATTTCGCAGCAAACGTAAGTTGAGCGCCGTCTCCTTCGTCTTGATTTTGTCGGCGCAGAGCGTTTCGGGGCGGTAGTCCGCGACGGCCGCGGCAGCGATAAAGATATCGCAGTCCGCGATGTGCTCCAGAACGGCTGTATGCATCTGCTGGGCCGTTTCCACGTCTTGGCGCTCGATGTCCGCCGCGAGGGGTTCGACGCAGGGACCGGCGATAACGAGGACTCGCGCCCCCGCTTGCCGTGCGGCCGCCGCCAGCGCGAAGCCCATCTTTCCGGAGCTGCGATTGCTGATGAACCGTACCGGGTCGATTGCCTCGCGTGTCGGCCCGGCGGTAATCACGACCCGGCACCCCCGCAATGCGCCCTGCGCCTCGAAGCCGCGCAGCGCGTCCACAATTGCCGTTGGCTCCAGCATGCGCCCGGCGCCCAGCTCGCCGCAGGCCTGGTCACCGCAGTCCGGCCCGAGAAAACGCACGCCGCGCGCGTGGAGCTGCGTTCGGTTGGCCTGGGTCGCCGGATTCTCCCACATTGCCCGGTTCATCGCGGGGGCGAGCACGATGCGCGCTTGTGTGGCCAAGCACAAGGTGGTGAGAAGATCGTCGGCGTGACCGTGGGCCAGCCGCGCCATGAAATCGGCGCTCGTCGGTGCCACCAATACGAGCTCGGCCCAGCGGGCCAGCTCGATATGGCCCATGGCGGCCTCGGCGGCAGGATCCAACAGATCGCAATGCACCGGCTTCCCCGAGACCGCTTGAAAGGTCAGCGGGCGGACGAATTCAGTGGCGGCGCGCGTCATGACCACGCGCACCGCGGCGCCGGACTCGCGCAAGCGTCGCACCAGATCGGGGCTCTTGTAGGCCGCGATGCCGCCGGTTATGCCGAGTAGAATCTGGCGTGCGGGAAGCGCCGACATGGCGGTCATGCTCTCGATCGGTACAAGGACGGTACAGCTTACCCAAAAACGACGGCTTGATTCATCCAACTCGGCGCCGTCGCGATATGGTTGAGCGCAGGCGTCATGGCGGGCGCTTGGCGCGGATCGCCTCCCGGCACGCGGCGGTTCATCTTCGGTCCACCTTATGGCGCTCGGGTCAGGGTGCGGGCGCGTGGCAACGAAGTGTAGAATCGATCCGCGACTTTGCAAGCAAACGGTGACAAGGAGGGTTGCCATGGCGATTACGGATTGGCCGGCGGCCGAGTGGCCGCGCGAGAAACTGCTTCTGCGAGGTGCCCAAGCGCTCTCGGATGCGGAGTTATTGGCGATATTTCTGCGCACCGGTCGTCCTGGGCAGACGGCGGTGGATCTGGCGCGCGACTTGCTTGTCGACTTCGGGGGGCTGCGCGCTTTGCTTGAGGCGACGTTGAGCCGCTTTTGCGCGCGCGGCGGGCTGGGGCCGGCCAAGTTCGCACAGCTTCAGGCGGTTTTGGAGATGGGCCGACGTCATCTGGGCGAGCGGCTACAGCGTGGTGACACTTTTGGCTCTCCCGAGGATACCCGACGCTTTCTGCAGACCCGCCTGCGAGCGTATCCGTGCGAGGTCTTCGGTTGCCTGTTTCTCGATAACCGCAATCGTTTGATTGCTTTCGAGGAGCTGTTTCGTGGCACGATCGATGCCGCTAGCGTCTACCCGCGGGAAGTCGTCCGGCGGGCTCTGGAGTGCAATGCCGCGGCACTGATCGTCGCCCACAATCATCCTTCGGGCGTCGCGGAGCCGAGCCGGGCCGATGCCGTATTGACCCGACGACTGCGGGAGGCGCTGGCGCTGGTTGACATCCGGCTGCTGGACCATTTCGTCGTGGGCGACGGCGAGGTGACTTCACTGGCCGAGCGCGGCTTGCTCTGAGAGCCGCGATAAAGGGGGTGAACCAGGATATGCGTGCTTTTCATGACCGAGATGGCAGGCGTTGGGAGGCGCTCGTGGGGCACGAGTCTTACGGGATTCAGGTGCTGCTCTTCCTGCCGGAAGGGGGCGGTGACGTGCGTAAAACCGTGATGGTCTCGGGAACGCGTCTGGAAGCGTATCGTGAACTTGACGGGCTGAGCGATGCGGAACTCCGCGAGCGCCTGGAGCGTTCGCAAGCCTGGGAGTCGGCCACCCGCTTCCCCGGCTAAGCGAAGCGGCCGGCGGGCCCGGCAACGGGGATCTGCGTTCCGCCAGGGCCTATTCCGAGGCGCTCGCCGGTAGCAAAGAAGGCACACGCGACGTTCAACGGGGGGTGCGCCGGTCGCTTGGATTGGCTAGATGGGCGCCCCCATGGCGACGCGCAGCTTTTTCAGGGCGTTTTTCTCCAGCTGGCGGATGCGCTCGGCGGAGACGTCGTAACTATCCGCGAGCTCCTGCAGCGTCGCCTTGGGATCGTTAAGCCAACGCCGGTACACGATATCGCGGCTGCGCTCGTCCAGGCGGGCCAAGGCGGCTGCCAGCGACTCGCTTTGGTGGGTCTCCCAATCGCGGGACTCGACCTCCTCGGCCGGATTCGGGCGGTAATCCCGCAGGTAGGCGGCGGGCGCGCGCACGGTGTCGTCCTCCTCGCTCGCCTCCGGGCCCGGATCGAAGCTCACTTCCTGGCTGGAGAGCCTCGATTCCATCTCACGAACGGCCTCAGGCTTGACACCCAAGTCATTGGCTACGGCGTCGACCTCGGCGCGGTTCAGCCAGCCGAGGCGCTTTTTGGCACCGCGCAGGTTGAAGAACAGCTTGCGCTGCGCCTTGGTGGTGGCTACCTTGACGATGCGCCAATTGCGCAGGATGAACTCGTGGATCTCGGCGCGGATCCAATGCACGGCAAAGGAGACCAGACGCACTCCAACGTCCGGATCGAAACGCTTGACCGCCTTCATCAAACCGATGTTGCCTTCCTGGATCAGATCGGTAAGCGGTAGGCCATAGCCGGTATAACCCCGCGCGATATGCACCACGAAGCGCAGGTGCGACAAGACCAACCCGCGTGCGGCCTCGATATCGTTGTTATCGCGATAACGGCGCGCGAGCTGATGCTCCTCCTCGGCACTGAGCGTCGGAAGACGAGTGACCGCCTGCATATAATGCTCCTCACTGCCGACCTTGAGCGGCAATGTGCTCAAATCGGATCGGACTAGCGCCTTGGTCGAATCCATCTCGTCTCCCCTCAGTCGTGGTCGATGACGGTTCTGAATACCGTCCCTCACGATGGTTTACAGTCTAGCATTTCTTCATTTCTTTCGAGGGCATAAGTCGCATAAAGTTCCCCTACAAAGACTCGCCCGAACCGCTAACCGGCGCCGGGGCGCGCCGAGTGGTTCCCGGGCGTTGGGCGGCGAGTCGACACGAAATCCCGCCGCGCACGCCGCGGGCATTGCGCACTGAAATGGGGGCAGCGAACGATAACTCAAGCCCGCCGGGAACGCCCGCGTCGTTGCACCATGGGGTGATCGGGGTAGCTCAGCGCGGCTCAATCGCCGTCAAGTGCCGGCCCACGGCGAGCCAGGAACCGACCAAGCCTAGAAACGCTCCGCAACCGAGCAGGGTGAGGCCGCCGGAAAAGCCGATTCCAGCCAGCTCGAAGCGGCTGCCGTAAAGGCTCGCCAGACGGTCTGCCGGCCCGCTCAGCAACAACCGGCTCGTTTCGACCAGCAGACAGGCGAGCAGCCCGCCCGCAAGGCCGAGCCAGAGGCCCGCGTAGAGGAATGGCCGGCGGACGAAAGCATCGGTGGCGCCGATGAGCTTGGCTATAATGATCTCATCGCGCCGATTTTCAATGTCGAGCCGGATGGTGTTGCCCACCACCAGTATGACCGTGATGCCGAACAGCGCGGCGACGATCCACGTGCCTCGCTCGAATACTTCAATAATGGCCTGCAGGCGCCTGAGCCAGTCTCGATCCAAGCGGATCTGCTCAATGTTGGGCCAGCTGCCGAGCTCTTCGATGAGCGAGTCCACCCGCGCCGGCGTGAGCGTGCCGCTCGGCTGTATTTCGATGACGGGCGGCAATGGGTTGCTCGGCAGCATGAGCAGGGCCTGGCGGAAGCCCGAGGCTTCGCGAAGCTCTTCGAGGCCCTGCTCCGGGGTGATGATACGGATGTGAACAACGCCGTCTCGCGACTCGATCTTCCTGGCGAGGCTGGCGACTTCCTCGGCATCCAGCCCCGGTTTGAGAAACAACGAGGCATGCGGCTGCCCCTGCCAACCACTCGTCAGGGCCTGGACGTTGTCCAACAGGACAAGAAAGGCGGCCGGCAATGCGAGCGCGATGCCGATGACCCCGGCGGTCATGAGACTCGGTAGTCGATTCCGGGTAAGCTGCCCCAGTGAACCCACCAGGGCCCGCGCGTGCCCATCCAGCCAGGCGCTGAAAAATCGGCGAAGCGCTCCGGGCGGACGGCGTGGCTTCATCGGCGCCTCAGCTTTGCCGGCCTCGACCGCAACGGTCATCGGCCAGCCTGCCCTCGGTCAGGGTCAAGCGTCGATGTCCCAAACGCCCGATCAACGTCACGTCATGGCTGGCAATCATCATGGTGGCGCCGAGCTCGTTGAACTGCTCGAAGAGCCGCATGATCTCCCCCGAGAGCTCCGGATCGAGATTGCCCGTGGGCTCGTCGGCCAGCACGATGGGCGGGCGGGCGACCACTGCCCGGGCGATACCGACACGCTGCTGCTCGCCGCTGGAGAGCGTGACCGGGTATTGACGCTCCTTGTCGAGCAATCCCACCTTGTCGAGCGCGGCCCGAACGCGCCGGCCGATCTCTCTGTACGGCGCTCCGGCGATGACCAGCGGCAGGGCCACGTTGTCGAAGACGGGACGGTCGTAGAGCAAGCGATGGTCCTGAAAAATCATCCCGATGCCACGGCGCAGCAGCGGGATGCGCCGACGCGGCAGCCGCGCCAGGCTCACGTTGGCGATGCGAACCTGCCCATGTGTCGGCCGCTCCAACAATGGAATCAACCGCAGCAAAGTGCTCTTGCCCGCCCCGGAGTGTCCGGTGATGAAGACCAGCTCGCCTCGGCCGACGTGCAGTGAGACGTTACGCAAGGCCTCCTTGCCCCCAGGGTAGCGCTTGCCTACCCCGTCCAATCGGATCATTCCGATGCGCTCTCCTGCTCGGGCAGGGCGAGCAGGGCATCGACGAACTCCTCGGCGGTGAAGGGACGGAGGTCCTCGATCTGTTCGCCCACGCCGATGCACCGAATGGGCAGGCCGAGCTGCTGGGCGATAGCGAAGATCACCCCGCCCTTGGCCGTGCCGTCGAGCTTGGTGATGGCGATACCGCTCACTCCCACCGCGGCATGGAATTGACGGGCCTGCGCCAGGGCATTCTGGCCCGTGCTGGCGTCAACCACCAGCAAGACCTCATGGGGCGCTGTCGCATCCTGTTTACCCAATACCCGCTTGATTTTACTGAGCTCTTCCATGAGGCTGCTCTGCGTATGCAGGCGTCCGGCGGTGTCAACGATCAATACATCGATTTGCCGGGCGATGGCGGCCTGATGGGCGTCATAGACCACGGAGGCGGCATCCGCGCCGGTCGGCTGGGCAATGACCGGGATGCCGCTGCGCTCGCCCCAGACCTTGATCTGCTCAACGGCGGCCGCCCGAAACGTATCGCCGGCGGCCAGCATCACCTCGTAGCCATTGTCACGCAGGCGATTCCCCAATTTGCCGATGGTCGTGGTCTTGCCCACGCCGTTGACGCCCACGGTGAGCATGACGAAGGGGCGCGCGTTGATCGCCAGCGGCTCGGTGCAGGGCGCAAGAATCGCGATCATATCGTCGCGCAATGCGGCTTGCAGCGCCGCGGCGTCCGCAAGCTGGTTGCGTTTGAGCCGCGCGGTGAGGTCATCGATGATGCGTTGGGTGGCCGCGACGCCGACATCGGCCATTAGCAGCTGCGTTTCGAGCTCCTCGAGCAACTCCTCGTCGATTATCTTGCGTCCGAGAAACAGCGTGGCGAATCCGCTGCCGGTCTTGCGCAGCGCCGCGCGCAGCCGCATGAGCCAGCCGGCGCGGGGCGTGTCTTGCGCTCGCGCCGGAGCGGGGTCCGGCTCGATGGGCTCGTCCGCATCGGACGCCTGCGCCGGCTCTGGCAGCGGCTCGGGCTCGGCGTGTTTGTCGGGATCGACGGCTCGGTCCTTCCTGTGCTTCTTGCGACGAAAACCCAGCATGGAACTCCGCATCAATGGTCGGCCACAAAGAGGATGGTATCCTACCACTCCTTCCCCGAGGTCGGGACAACCTGGGAACGAGGCGAGGGTTCATGATAAGAACGTCAATCAATTTGCTGCTAGCGGGCCTGCTCGCCTGCGGCGTCGTGCTGGCAGGCGACGCCGAGCCCGGTCAGGGGGCGAAATGGCCGGTCAGCGAATACCGGCTCGACAATGGAATGCGCATCATCGTGCGCGAGGATCATCGGGCGCCGGTCACCGTCTCGCAAGTCTGGTACCGGGTGGGCTCGAGCTATGAGCAGCTCGGCCTGACCGGAATCTCGCACATGCTCGAGCACATGATGTTCAAGGGCACCGCGAAACACCCGCCCGGCGAGTTCTCGCGCATCATCGCCCGTAACGGCGGGCTGCAGAACGCGTTCACCGGGCGGGACTACACGTCTTACTTTCAGCAGCTCGCGGCGGATCGGCTGGATATCGCCTTTCGCCTCGAGGCCGACCGAATGCAGCATCTGAGATTGGATGCGCAGGAGTTCGCCAAGGAGCGTCAGGTGGTCATGGAAGAGCGGCGCATGCGCATCACGGACCAGCCAAGGAGCCGTTTCGGGGAGCATTTCGACACCGTCGCCTATCCGGCGAGTGCCTATGCCTGGCCGATCATCGGCTGGCAGGCCGATCTGGAGTCCATCACCATCGACGATCTGCGGGCCTGGTACGCGCGGTGGTATGCGCCCGGCAACGCCCTCCTAGTGGTCGTCGGCGATGTGCGGCCGGAGCAAGTGCTCGGCCTTGCCAAGGAGACCTTCGGCCAAGTGCCGGCGCGCACCACGGCGAAGCCACGCGGCGATGAGTATCTGCAAACGCCGGGGGAGCGGCGCCTGGTCATGCACAGCAAGGACGTCAAAGTCCCCTATGTGCTGCTCGGCTATCAGGTGCCCTCGATGGCGACGGCGCGCCAGCGCGACGAGGTCTACGATCTGATGGTGCTGGCGAGCATTCTCGACGGCGGCAAGGGAGCGAGGCTCTCCCAGGAGCTCGTTCGCGATCAGCGGATCGCCGCGTCGGCCGGCGCGAGCTACGGCCCGATCGATCGCCTGGACTCGCTGTTCGTCTTCGATGCCACCCCCAGCCCCGAGACCGCGGTCGACTCGCTGGTGGAGGCGCTGCGCAAGCAAGCCGAGCGTCTGCAGAATACGCCGGTGGATGCCGAGACCTTGGAACGCGCGAAAAATCTGCTGCTCGCCGATCACCTTTATCAGCTCGACTCCATGTTCTATCAAGCCATGCAAATTGGCATGCTGGAGACGATCGGAGTCGATTGGCGCATACTTCAGAGCTATCCGGATAATGTCCGCGCGGTGAGCGCCGCGCGGGTCCAGGCAATTGCCCGAAAATACCTGAGACCGGATCGGTTGACGGTGGGCATCCTGTTACCGAAGGCGCCGAGCGGCGATGCGGCGCCGGCGGACAAAAAGCCGGCGGATGGCAAGAAGGAGGGGCATTCGTGAAGTTTCGTCACCTCATGCTGGCGCTCTGCGGGTGGCTTGCCTTGCCCGCGGCGAGCGCGACGATGCCGGAGATTCAACACTGGACCACGGCGAACGGCACGCGGGTCTATTTCGTCGCCACCTCCACGTTGCCGATCGTCGACCTGAGCCTGGTCTTCGATGCCGGCTCCGCGCGTGACGGCGACAAGCCGGGTCTGGCCGCGCTCACCAGCCGCCTGCTCACCGACGGAACGCCAGACCTGGATGCGGGGGCCGTCGCCCGACGCTTCGAGCGCTATGGCGCGCGTGTGTCGACCGACAACAGCCGGGATACCGGCCGCGTCACGGTGCGCACTCTGAGCGCACCGGAAAATCTGCAGCCGACGCTGGATCATCTCGTGCGGGTGCTTAGCGCACCGGTTTTCCCCGACGTCGCCCTCGAGCGGCGCCGCGCCCAGGCGTTGATCGGGCTGCGCCAAGCTCAGCAGGATCCGAGCCACGTGGCCGAGCGCGCCTTTGGGCAGGCGTTGTTTGGCGACCATCCGTATGCCAACCCGCCGGAGGGTACCATCAGTGGCATCAAGGCCATCACCCGGGATGATGTGCTGGCTTTCCATGATCGCTACTATGTGGCCGCCAATGCGATCATCGCGATTGTCGGCGATCTGCAACGTCGGCAAGCCGAGTCGATTGCCTCGCGGCTGGCGCAGACCCTGGAGCACGGCTCGGCGGCGCCGGCATTGCCGCCCGTGGCGGATTTGCAGAAGGCAAAGGTCGTGCGCCGGCCGTTCGATTCCTCCCAGACGCACATATTGATCGGCGAACCGACGATATCCCGGAAAAACCGCGACTACATCCCATTCTATGTCGCCAACCACGTGCTCGGCGGCAACGGCCTGGTCTCGTTGCTCGCCGATGAGATGCGCGAGCGTCGGGGCCTGTCCTACAACACGTCGAGCTACGTGGTGGCGGCCGCGCAGCGCGGCTGGTTCGAGCTCGCCAGTTCGGTGCGCAACGACAAGCTCGACGAAGCCTTGGGGGTACTGCGGGAGAGCCTGCGCGATTATGCGGCAGCCGGCCCCTCCCGCGAGCGGCTCGAGGCGGCGAAACAAAATATTACCGGCAGCTTCCCATTGAGCCTGGACAGTAACCGGGAGATCCTCTCGCACGTGATCATGATCGGCTTCTACCAGCTGCCGTTGGATTATCTGCAGACTTTCCCGGAGCGGGTGGAAGGGGTATCGGCACAGGCGGCGCAGCAAGCGTTTCGAAAGCATTTCGATCCCGCGCAAATGGTGACCGTCCTGGTCGGTCCGGAGCGGGTCATCGATGCGGCACCGGGCGAGCAGCCAGACTGATCTCCATGGCGGCTCGCAACCAGCTGCGAATCATCGCGGGCCAATGGCGCCGCCGCCGGCTGCAATTCCCTGAGGTGGCCGGATTGCGTCCCACGCCGAATGCGGTGCGCGAGACGTTGTTCAATTGGCTGCAACCTTACCTGGAGGGTGCGCGGTGTCTGGATTTGTTCGCCGGCAGCGGGGCGTTGGGACTGGAGGCGGTTTCTCGCGGGGCCAGTCGCAGCGTGCTCGTAGAGCGCTCGGCGCTGGTGTTTCGGTCGCTGCGGGCAAACGTGGAACGAATACAGGCTGGCGGCACGGTACAGGTCATACATGCCGATGCGCGACGATACCTGAGCGGCAAGCCGGAGCCTTTCGCTGTGGTCTTTCTCGATCCGCCGTTTCAATCCACGCTCATCGAAGGCGTCTGTCGCCGGCTCGACTCGG
This sequence comes from Nitrococcus sp., assembly GCF_059432795.1. Classification (NCBI taxonomy): domain Bacteria; kingdom Pseudomonadati; phylum Pseudomonadota; class Gammaproteobacteria; order Chromatiales; family Ectothiorhodospiraceae; genus Nitrococcus; species Nitrococcus sp. Next base: position 24,900 of record NZ_JBXWZQ010000162.1, read on the forward strand.
GTGGATGGCTGAGTGAGGACGCTTTGATTTATCTCGAATCGGACAGTCATCGCTCATTGGGCGCTCTGCCCAGCGCCTGGCGGCCAATGCGCCGCGGCGCCGCCGGGGCGGTGAGCTACCGTCTGCTGCGATATCAAGCGCCAGCGCTCGCCGGGGGTGGCTAAGTTATGGGCATTGTCGCGGTGTATCCAGGGACCTTCGATCCCATCACCAATGGCCACAGTGATTTGATCGAGCGGGCGGCAACGCTGTTCGAACGGGTCATCGTGGCGATTTCGGGCGCCCCCGCGGCGAGCAAGCGTCCCGCATTCGACCTCGAGGAGCGCGTGGCCCTGGCCCGTCAGGTGCTTGCGTGCCACGATAACGTCGAGGTGGCGGCTTTCGAGTCGTTGCTGGCAGAGTACGTGATGCAGCGCAAGGCCGATGTCATCTTGCGCGGTCTGCGCGCCGTCTCGGATTTCGAGCACGAGTTTCAGCTGGCGAGCATGAACCGACAGCTTGCCCCCGGAGTCGAAACGCTGTTTCTGACGCCCGCCGAGCAGTACGCGTTCATCTCCTCGACATTGGTACGAGAGGTGGCCTCGCTCGGGGGCGATGTGAGCCGTTTCGTCCACCCTGTCGTGAAAAAGGCCCTGCGGCGCCGCCTCAAGCGCATTTAGCCTGTCCCGCGGTATGGCAGGCAATGCGCCAGGACGAATGATCATGAGCCGAGGCCCGGGGTGGTTGGTGAGTCTGCTCGTTGTCGCCCTCCTCGGGACGGCGCCGGCTGCGCTCGCCGCGGCAAACGGGCCGGGGCGCGCGGCCGTGGCAAGCGCGCACCCACTGGCGACGCGAGCGGCGCTCGATGTGCTGGATCAAGGCGGCAACGCTTTTGACGCGGCCGTGGCGGTGAGTGCCGCATTGGCGGTGGTGGAGCCGGCTAGCTCAGGCTTGGGCGGCGGCGGCTTCTGGCTGCTGCACGAAGCCGCCACCGGGCGCGATACCATGGTCGATGGCCGCGAGCGCGCGCCCCTGGCCGCGACACGGGATATGTACATTCGCGCGGAGGGCCAGGAAGGCGAGCGGCTTTCCTTGGACGGTCCGCTCGCGGCGGCGATTCCAGGCGAACCGGCGGCGCTGGTCCACATCGCCGAGCGGTACGGTCGCCTGACGCTCGCCGAGAGCCTGCGCCCGGCGATCCGCTATGCACGGCAAGGCTTTGCGGTGGATGCCCATTATCGGCGGCTCCTGCGGTCCCGACGCTCGGTATTGGCGGGTTATCGACAAACGGCGGCGGTATTTCTGCGGGACGGGGCGATACCCGAGGTAGGCACGGTGTTACGCCAGCCGGATCTCGGCGCAACGCTCGAGGCAATTGCCCAGTCCGGGCGATCCGGGTTTTATGGCGGCGAGGTCGCGGATCGCCTGGTCAAGGCCGTACGCAAGGCCGGCGGGATCTGGTCGCTGGAGGATCTCAGGCGGTATCGGGTGCTCGAGCGTGAGCCGGTGCACGTGCGCTACCGTGGCATGGATGTCGTGACGGCGGCTCTGCCTTCCGCTGGCGGGCTGCAACTCGCCATCATGCTGAACATCCTCTCGGGCTTTGACCTCGGCGCGCTCGACCGGGCGCAGCGCGTGCATCTCGTGGTGGAAGCCATGCGCCGCTCCTATCGGATGCGTGCCCGCTATTTCGGTGATCCCGACTTTGTCACGGTCCCGCGTCGGCGCTTGGCCTCGGCTGCCTACGCCGAAGCATTGCGGCGCGGCATCGATCCGCGTCACGCCACGCGCAGTGCGGAGCTCGCTGAGGGCGGCCGGAGGCCGGACAAGGGGGCGGACACGACGCATTTTTCCATTATCGATGCCGAGGGAAACCGGGTGGCGGCGACGCTGTCGATCAACTATCCATTCGGCAGCGGTTTCCTCGCGGCGGGCACCGGGGTGCTGCTCAACGACGAGATGGATGATTTCGCCACCCACCCCGGCGAGCCGAATGTCTACGGCCTGGTGGGGGGTGAGGCCAACTCGGTGGCACCGGGCAAACGGCCCTTGTCCAGCATGAGTCCGACATTCGTGCAGGCGGGGGAGCGGATCGGCATACTCGGCACGCCGGGGGGAAGTCGCATCGTGAGCATGGTGCTGCTGGCTATCCTGGAATTGGCCGACGACGAGCCACCGGCGGTTTGGGTAGCGCGCCGGCGTTATCATCACCAATATCTGCCCGATGCCATCCAGTTCGAACCAGGAGCGTTCGACGCGGCGCTGCAAGAGCGGCTCACGGCAATGGGCCACCGCCTCGAGCCGCTCACGCGTGAGTACGGTAACATGCAAGCGATTCTCTGGGACCGCCGTGCTGATGCCTTGCAGGCGGCTTCGGATCCGCGCGGCGGCGGATGGACTCGCATAATGAGCCGACCGGAAACGGCCATATCGGGCGAGTGATCGGTTTCGCGGGAGTAAAAAAAGCCCCGCATGGCTGCGGGGCTTGGCTGAAACATTGCGACAGAACGGGCGGGTTATTACATCATGCCCATGTCGCCCATTCCGCCCATGCCGCCGGCACCGGCACCCATGCCTTCCTTTTCCTCCTTTGGGTGCTCGGCCACCATGGCCTCGGTGGTAATCATCAGTCCGGCGATCGAGGCCGCATTCTCCAGCGCTGTACGGGCTACCTTGGTCGGGTCGAGAATGCCCATGGAGACCAGATCGCCGTAGTCGCCGGTCTGTACGTTGTAGCCGAAATTGCCCTCGCCCTCGCGCACCTTGTTGACGACAACAGCCGCATCCTCACCGGCATTGGCGACGAGGATACGCAGCGGTTCTTCAATCGCGCGACGGACGATGCCGATTCCGACGTCTTGATCGTGGTTGTCGCCTTGCAGCGCGACAAGCCCTTTCTGCGCGCGGATCAACGCCACGCCGCCACCGGGGACGATACCTTCCTCCACGGCGGCTCGGGTGGCGTGCAGCGCGTCCTCCACGCGGGCCTTTTTCTCCTTCATCTCGACCTCGGTGGCGGCGCCGACTTTGATGACGGCTACACCACCGGCAAGCTTGGCCACACGCTCCTGCAGCTTCTCGCGATCATAGTCGGAGGTGGCTTCCTCGATCTGCTTGCGGATCTGCTCGACCCGGCCCTTGATGTCGTCGTTGCGGCCGTTGCCGCCGACGATGGTGGTGTTCTCCTTGGTGACGTTGACCTTCTTGGCGCTTCCCAGGTCGTCCAGGGTCGCCTTCTCGAGGGTCAGGCCGATCTCCTCGGAGATCACGTTGCCGCCGGTGAGCACGGCGATATCCTGGAGCATGGCCTTGCGCCGATCACCGAAGCCGGGCGCCTTGACGGCCGCCACCTTGACGATGCCGCGGATGGTATTGACCACCAGGGTGGCCAGGGCCTCGCCTTCCACATCCTCGGAGACGATCAGCAGCGGCCGACTGCTCTTGGCCACGTTCTCCAGCAGCGGCAGAAGCTCCCGGATGTTGCCGATCTTCTTGTCGCAGAGCAGGATGAAAGGATCGTCGAGCTCGGCGGACATGTTTTGCTGGTTGGTGATGAAATAGGGGCTGAGGTAGCCGCGGTCGAATTGCATGCCCTCGACAACCTCGAGCTCGTTCTCGAGCCCGGAGCCTTCCTCGACCGTGATCACCCCTTCCTTGCCCACCTTTTTCATGGCATCGGCGATGATCTCGCCGATGGCGGACTCGGCGTTCGCGGAGATGGTGCCCACCTGAGCGATGGACAAATCGGTGTCACAGGGTTTGGAAAGGTTTTTCAGCTCCTCGACCGCTGCGCGAACAGCCTTCGTGATGCCGCGCTTGAGATCCATCGGGTTCATGCCGGCGGCGACCGCTTTCATGCCCTCGCGGAGAATGGCCTGGGCGAGCACGGTCGCGGTGGTGGTGCCGTCGCCTGCTTTATCAGAGGTCTGCGAGGCGACCTCTTTGACCATCTGGGCGCCCATGTTCTCGAACTTGTCCTTGAGCTCGATCTCCTTGGCGACGGAGACGCCGTCCTTGGTCATCGTGGGTGAGCCGAAGCTTTTCTCCAACACGACGTTGCGACCGCGCGGACCAAGCGTCACCTTGACCGCATTGGCCAGGATGTTGACGCCTGCGATCATGCGATGGCGCGCGTCGTCTGAAAAACGTACATCTTTTGCTGCCATTGTCGGTTTCCCTCTCGAGAATCGATCCGTTAAATGTTCCGGGAGCCGTGCGACGTGTTATCAGTCTTCGATCACGGCCATGACATCGTCCTCGCGCATTACGAGGAGCTCCTCATCGCCGATCTTGACCTCGGTGCCGGCGAATTTGCCGAACAGCACCTTATCGCCGATCGTGACGTCCAGCGGACGAATCTCGCCATTGTCGAGCTGCTTGCCGTTGCCCACGGCGACGATTTCGCCGCGGATCGGCTTCTCGGCCGCGGTATCCGGGATAACGATGCCCCCCGGCGAGGTCCGCTCCTCCTCCAGGCGCTTTATGACCACTCGATCATGCAAGGGGCGTAGTTTCATCGGGCCTTACTCCCTATTAAGATGTGCCAAAGCAATATTCCACGGTGATCACTGATTATTAGCACTCACCGATAGTGAGTGCTAATAATAATCATCATGGCACGTCAGTCAATAGTCTGATGGTCAGTCGGTGCTTGCGTTATAGTCTTCGCTGGCCGACTAGGGATAAGGATGATGGTGGTAAAATTCAACGCCCCGTTGGCAAATGCAGCAAAAAATTCCAGGATATGCCCGTGACGACGAACTGCCTCTTGGTGCTCTCCACCTGCCCGGATCAAGACTCGGCTGAAGCCATCGCGACGGCGTTGGTCGAGGGCGCTCATGCCGCCTGTGTCAATATCGTCCCCGGGCTGACCTCCGTGTACCCGTGGCAAGGGCGGATCGAGCGCGAGGGTGAAGTGCTGTTGCTGGCGAAGACAACCGCCGAGGCGTATCCTCGCGTGGAGGAGACGGTGCGTCGCCTCAATCCGAACGATCTTCCCGAGATCATTGCATTGCCCATCGAGCGGGGTCTGAGCGGCTATCTCGACTGGGTATCCCAGCAGACAGCAAAAGAGGGCTGACAGGCGATGGCGCTGCGGCTGGTCGTTCGCCTTTTGGCGCTGATGGCATTGGTTACGGCCCTCAGCGCGGGCGCTGCGTCGAGTGGCTTGCTCGGCGGCTGGTTCGGCAGCGATGAACCGACGCTGTTGCCGGTGGAGCGGGCGTTTCCGGTCAGCGCCGAGTTGACCGCGCCGAACCGCGTCGTCGCTCGCTGGGATGTGCAGGAGGGCTATTATCTCTACCGCGGCAAGCTCGCCTTCGAGCTGGCGGGCACGGATAACGCGATCGCGCACGTCGAAACCCCTGCGGGGCAGCCCAAGAACGATCCCTATTTCGGCCGCCTGGAAGTTTATCATCACCCTGTCGAGGCAAGGCTCGAGCTCGAGCACGCAGTGAGTGGCCCGTTCGAGCTGGTGGCCCACTATCAGGGTTGCGCCGATGCGGGGCTGTGCTATCCGCCGCAGACGAGTCGTATCCGTCTCACGCCCGCCGGTGCAACGAGGGAGGTGGCGCAGGAGGTGCCGGCCCCCGCTGCGGCGGCGGATGCCGGTCTGTTGCAAGCCGGTACCAATAAGCTGACGCGAATTCTCCAGGAAGGACGGCCGCTGCCGATCCTCGCGGGCTTTTTCCTCGCCGGGTTGCTGCTTGCCTTCAGCGCCTGCCTGTACCCGATGATACCGATTCTCTCCGGACTGATCGCCGGTGACCCTTATCGGCGCAAGGGCGCGCGCGCCTTCCTTCTTTCGCTCGTCTACGTCGAGAGCACGGCGGTGACCTATGCGCTCGCCGGCATTGTTGCCGGCCTCACCGGGCAGGCGGTTCAGGCCGATTTGCAAAACCCCTGGTTTCTCGGCGCTTTCGCGGCCACGTTCATCGCTTTGGCGCTATCGATGTTCGGACTCTACGAGCTGCAGATGCCCAGCCGCTGGCAATCGAGGCTCGCCGAGGTATCGCGGCATCAACGCGGTGGCACGCTGATCGGCGTAGCCGCCATGGGCGCGCTTTCTGTCCTTATCGTCGGCGCCTGTTCGGGACCGGCGCTGATTGCGGCGCTGGTCTTTATCAGTAGCACCGGCAAGGTGTGGCTCGGGGGGCTTGCGCTGTTCGTGCTCGCCAATGGAATGGGCGTTCCGCTGTTGCTGATCGGCACCGCAGCCGGTAAATGGCTGCCGCAGTCCGGGCATTGGATGGAGACGATACGGCGAATCTTCGGAGTTCTTTTTCTGGCGGTGGCGTTGTGGATGCTCGAGCGGGTGCTTCCACCAGAGCTGTCGTTGGCGCTGTGGGGCGCGCTGCTGCTGGGCTGCGGTGTCTATCTGGGTGGTATGGACCGGCTAACCGGTGAGGCGGGCGGGATGCAGCGGCTGCGCAAGACGGGCGGTCTGCTGATGCTGCTCTGGGGTGCCGCCTCCCTGCTCGGTGCGGCCGCCGGGGGCGGGGATTTGCGCCAGCCGCTGCGCACGTTGACGGCGTCATCGCAGCCGCGCACCACGGCGCCTGCTGCGGAGTTTCGTCACGTGGAAAGCCTCCAGGAACTCGATGCCGAGCTGCGCCGGGCGAACGCCGCCAACCAACCGGTGTTGCTGGATGTGTATGCCGATTGGTGCGTTTATTGTGTCCAGCTCGATGATCGCACGTTCAGCGATCCCCGGGTGCGGCAGCTGCTATCCCGTGCGGTCAAGCTGCGTGCCGATGTCACTGCGATGAACCCGAATCAGAAGGCATTGCTTCAGCGTCTTGACGTCTTTCTGCCGCCGGCGGTTATGTTCTTCGGCCCGGATGGCCGTGAGCGACGGGAATTGCGCGTGGTGGGCTTCCTCGGTCCCGCGGCGTTTCTGCAGCGCGCCGAGCGCGCGTTATTTGGGGGCGCATCATGAAGCGGGGCCGGCTGTGGTGGTCACTTGTCATTTCGATCCTGGTGCTTGCCGGGGCCACGGTAGTGATCGGCAATTTCCACTGGTACGACAGCATGGAGGGGGAGCAGCGTCCGGATTTCACCTTGCCCGCCCTGCGCGGCGGCGAACAAAGCGTCGGCGCATGGGACGGCAAGGTCGTGATACTCAATTTCTGGGCGACCTGGTGCGAGCCGTGTCGCCGTGAGATTCCGCTTCTCAAGGCGCTGCAGGCACAATATGGAGAGAAGGGCCTGCAGGTGGTCGGTGTCGCCATCGATAGTCGCGATGCGATTCTGGATTTCGCCGAGCGGCTAGGCGTCGATTACCCCGTGCTCTACGGTGTCGAGGCCGCCATGGATGTCGCGGCGAGCTACGGCGACAAGCAAGGTACCTTGCCGTATACGGCCGTGATCGCCCGCGACGGTCGTATTCGGCGGTTATTCCGCAAGGAGCTCACGCGGGCCGACATCGAATCCGCGATCCGCCCGTTGCTCTAGCCGTGGCTTGTGGCGTCGGCGCTTCGTCGTCGGGGCTCGGCAAATCATTCCATCGGCGTGCGTGAAGGTTGAAGGCTGGGTTCGCTCCACCCGCGAAGGCCCATGCCCACAGCCGTACAGTGCGCGCAATTGCAGCGAAAAACCGAGAAAATGACACTATCTGGACAAAACATTCACGGTAGTCCAGAATTTCGCGACCAATGCGAGAGCCTCCGGTGCGGCTTCTAAGGAAGAGAAATGACCAAGGTGCTGGTGCTCAACGGCCCCAACCTCAATCTGCTTGGAACGCGCGAGCCGGATCGCTACGGCACCGAGACGCTGGACACCCTGCTCCACCGGCTCACCGAGCAGGCCAAGGCGGCGGGCACCATGCTGGAAGCCTTCCAAAGCAATGCTGAGCACGAGCTCATTGAGCGTATCCATCGCGCCGGCCAGCAAGGCGTCGCTTATATCATCATTAATCCAGGTGCGTTGACGCACACCAGCATTGCCCTGCGGGATGCCTTGCTCGGCGTCGCGATACCATTCATCGAGGTGCATATCACCAACGTGCATGCCCGCGAGCCGTTTCGTCGGCATTCCTATCTCAGCGATATCGCCGCTGGGGTGATCAGCGGTCTGGGCCCGCTGGGCTACGACTTGGCGCTGTATGCGGCGTTGCGTAAAGCGAAACGGGACTGACTGTGATGGATATTCGCAAGATCAAGCGCTTGATCGAGCTGCTTGAGGAATCAGATGTCAATGAGATCGAGATTCGCGAGGGCGAGGAGTCGATTCGAATCAGTCGAAGCAGCCCGATACAGGCCACATCGCCCATGCCGACGCAGCTCTACACTCCGCCCCCCGTTGCCGAGCCCAAAGAAGCCCCGGCGGCCGCGGCAAAGCCTGCTGCGGCAGGGGATGAGCCGGTCAGTGGGCATGTGCAGCGCTCGCCCATGGTCGGCACGTTCTACCGGGCCCCTTCGCCGGGCGCCAGCGCTTTCGTTGAGGAGGGCCAGACCGTCAGCGTCGGGGATACGCTGTGCATCATCGAAGCCATGAAGATGCTCAATCAGATCGAGGCCGACGTCGCCGGTGTGGTCGAGCGGATTCTCGTCGAGAACGCGCAGCCGGTGGAATACGATCAACCTCTATTCATTATCGAGTAGCTGCGTTGCGCATCCGCTTCGTTCCCTCCGCCCACCTCGGCAATGGATAATCATCGATGCTGGACAAGATCCTCATCGCTAATCGCGGCGAAATTGCACTGCGTATTCTACGGGCATGCCGCCAACTCGGTATCCGCACGGTTGCCGTCCATTCGAGTGCCGATCGGGAGCTCAAGCATGTGAGGCTTGCCGATGAGTCCGTGTGCATCGGCCCGCCCCCCTCCAACGAAAGCTATCTGAACATCCCGGCGATCATCAGCGCCGCTGAGGTCACCGACGCCGTAGCCATCCATCCGGGCTACGGTTTTCTTGCCGAGAACGCCGATTTCGTCGAGCGTGTGGAAAGCTCCGGGTTCCTCTTCATCGGGCCGCGCGCGGAAACCATTGCGCTCATGGGCGACAAGGTCTCGGCGATCCGCACGATGGAGGAGGCCGGAATTCCCTGTGTTCCCGGCTCCGGCGGTCCGCTGACGGAAAATGCGGAAGCCAATCTGAGCCTCGCCGCGGAGATCGGCTATCCGGTAATCATCAAAGCGGCGGCAGGCGGGGGCGGACGTGGTATGCGCGTCGTTCACAGCGAGGCCAGCCTGCTGCACGCCATTGCCGTTACCCGAGCGGAGGCGCGCACCGCGTTCAATAGCGTCACGGTCTACATGGAGAAATTTCTGGAACGTCCGCGCCACATCGAGATTCAGGTGCTGGCCGATCGCTACGGCAATGCCATCCATCTGGGTGAGCGCGATTGCTCGATGCAGCGCCGCCACCAGAAGGTAGCGGAAGAGTCGCCGGCGCCGGATATCACCGCGGAGCAGCGAGATGCGATTGGAAAGCGCTGCGTCGACGCCTGTAAGGAAATCGGCTACTGCGGCGCCGGGACTTTTGAGTTCCTCTACCAGGATGGCGAATTCTACTTCATCGAGATGAACACACGTATCCAGGTCGAGCATCCCGTGACCGAAATGGTCACGGGTATGGATCTGATCCAAGAGCAAATTCTGATCGCCGCTGGCGAGCGCTTGCGCTATCGGCAGGAGGACGTGCGTTTTCACGGCCATGCCATCGAGTGTCGGATCAATGCCGAGGACGCGCGGACATTCACGCCATCACCGGGGCGGATTACGCAGTACCACGCGCCTGGCGGCCCAGGTGTTCGGGTCGATTCGCATATCTACAACGGCTATGTCGTGCCGCCATTCTACGATTCCATGATCGGCAAGGTCATAACCTGGGGGGAAGACCGCGCCAGCGCCATCAGCCGAATGCGCATGGCGCTCTCCGAAATCGTGGTGGACGGTATCGAGACCAATGTCACGCTGCAACAAGACATAATGCAGGACACCGCGTTCCAGCAAGGCGGCACCAATATCCATTACCTGCAGAGGAAACTGGGGCTGTCCTGATCGCCTCGGCCCGCCGACCGAGGTAGCCTGACTGCCGGCCGCAACCCGGTCGGTCGGCGCCCACGGCCCTCCCAGGCTTTTCAATCCAGAAACAACTGCGCGCTCACCGCCAACAGAAAGACGGCAAAGATGCGCTTGAGTATCGTGCCGGGCAGGTGATGAGCGCATCGTGCTCCGAGCGGGGCGATCAGGATGCTTGCCACGACGATACCGCCGACGGCTGGCCAGTAAACGAAGCCGGTGGCGGCGCTTGGCAGAATCGGCTCGCCCCAGCCGGCGATGATGAACCCGATGGTGCCTGCCATGGCAATCGGAAAACCCGCTGCGGCGGAGGTGCCGATCGCCTGGCGCACCTGCGTCCCTTGCCAGGTGAGATAGGGGACCATCAAGCTGCCTCCGCCGATACCGATCAAGCTCGACAGAGACCCGATAACCAGTCCGGCCCCCACGAGCCCGTAGCGGCCGGGCAGGCGTCGGGAGGCGGGTGGTTGGCGGCCAAAGGCCGTTTGTGCCGCTACCATCAGCAGGAATACGGCAAAAACACGTTTTAGTAGAACCCCGGAGAGCAAGCCTGCGATTTGCGCCCCGAGCAGTGCCCCGATGGCCAGTCCGAGCGCGATGGGCTTGAAAACACGCCACAGCACCCCGCCGAGCCAAGCGTGGGCGCTGACTGAAGATACGGAAGTGGCGACGATGCTGGCGAGCGAACTGCCGACCGCCAGATGCATGGCCACCGATTCGGGAATGCCGTGTGTGGTAAAGACGAACAGAAGGGCCGGCACGAGGACCAGCCCTCCGCCGAGGCCGAACAGACCCGACGTCAGTCCGGCGAAGGCTCCCGCCGCCAGATAAAGCAGGTAGTTGTGCACTGTAAGAGTTCACTAGCGATACTGCACGATAGACTATTATGACAAATAGGGGCGCGGGGGCGGCCGCTTGGTTTGCATTACCTCCGCAAAGGCATTGCATGCGGCCAGAGATTGCCCGAGTTTGGCGGATTGGATATAGTGTTTTAGTGATTTTCATGCGCGAGTAACGTTCTGATTTCGCGCGTTTCTTATTCGATTATTTGTGTATAATTGCTATTTTTCTCTCAGAGAATCCAATTGATTGGATTTTGCGCGACATAAGGCTAATGCAAGCAGGAGGCGGTCATGGCGAGTGAAGGCTATCATGAACCGATTGAGGAGCTCTCCGATGACACCCGCGACATGCATCGCGCGATTGTTTCGTTAATGGAGGAACTCGAGGCGGCCGATTGGTACAATCAACGCGTCGCGGCCTGCAAGAACCCGGAATTGAGGGCTATATTGGCCCACAACCGAGATGAGGAAAAAGAGCACGCCGCCATGGTTCTCGAGTGGATTCGGCGCCGGGATCCGGTTTTCGACCAACATCTGCGTGACTTTCTGTTCACCGAAAAACCGATTGCGCATGAATGAGGAATGGCCCGGGGCACGGACGCTGCTGGGAGCGCGGGAAATGTTTTCCCCGGGTGCGGGTGAATTGGCGGGGTGTGCGAGAGTCGCGGGAGAAGGCGCGCATGCCCACAACCCTGCGGCAGGTCGGATCTGTCGTCCATCACGCGTCGCATTCATCGGAATAACGCCCATAAAAGCCACGGCGGTGGGCCGCTCGTTCCAGGGACGAGCACCATTGCCTGTCGGTGCCGTCCGCCGGAAATTGCGCGGGAGAGTCGATTGGGGGTTCGTTGTTCGGCGGCACGGTAATGTTTGGTGGGGAGGGAAATGGCGTTTTGTAGAACTTGCCGCCGCGCACAGGCGCACGCACCGGTTCGTCGGGGGGTGAATATCGGATCCCGCCACGGACTACGGGCGGTTGAAGCGGATCAGCATTGGAGAAGGAGACATGCGGGTCAAAACCATCTGCGTGCTCGGTGGGACCGGGTTCGTTGGGCACCATATTGCCGCGCACCTCGCCAATACTCAGGTGACGATGCGCGTCTTGACTCGCAACCGCGAGCGCAACAGGCAACTGCTGCCGATTCCGAACCTGCAGCTCATCGAAGCGGACAGCTACGATCAGGAGGCGTTGGCCGAAGAATTCGCCGGTTGCCAGGCGGTGATCAATCTGGTCGGTGTATTGAATGAAGGTCGCGGCGCGGGGCATCGTTTCGAGGACGCCCACGTGAAGCTTCCGGAGCGCATTCTGGCGGCCTGCCGCACGGCCGGGGTCGGGCGCCTGCTGCACATGAGCGCGCTCGGCGCTTCCTCGCAAGCACCGAGCCGCTACCAGCAGACCAAGGCCGACGGCGAGCGCGTGGCGCTGGGGGGCCATGGGGAGGAGCTGGCGGTAACCGTATTCCGCCCGTCGGTGATCTTCGGTCCGGGAGACAATTTTCTCAATAAGTTTGCGCAGATGCTGCGACTCTCGCCGGTATTGCCCCTGCCCACGCCACATCTGCGACTCAAGCCCGTTTACGTCGGTGACGTGGCCAAGGCCTTCGTGAACTCACTCGAGGACCAAGCGACCTTCGGTCAGAAATACGACCTTTGTGGGCCCCGTGTCTTCACGCTGCGCGAACTGGTTGACTACGTCGCCACGGTGCTCGGTGTGCGGCGGTTGATCATTGGGCTCAACGATCAATGGTCGCAGCGTCAGGCGCAGGTGCTCGAGCGTGTCCCCGGCAAGCCTTACAGTTACGACAATTATCTCTCGAGTAAGGTCGATAGCGTCTGTGTCGACGATGGCCTGGAAAGGCTCGGTATCCACCCGACGGCAATCGAAGCCGTTGTGCCGGGATACATAGGCCGTCAGCGCGCCCAGCAGCGCTACAATGAATTCCGCCGAATGGCGCGGCGGGACTAGTCAAAGCCCGGTGCGGCGTTCTCCGGGCGCCGTTTCGCCGCGATCGAGCAACCCGATACCGGCCTCCTCGTTGGCGCGGGCTGGGTTGACGCGGGGTAGATCGCGCCCTGGCGGCGGTGTCTCGGTGTGCGCTTTCGGCACGGGCGGCCGGGGTGATTCCATGGAAATCTATCTGGTCGGTGGCGCGGTGCGCGATCGCCTACTGGGCCTTCCGGTTAAAGAACGGGACTGGGTGGTCGTCGGTGCCGAGCCGGCGGAGCTGACCGCCCGCGGTTTCCGGCCGGTCGGCCGGGAGTTTCCCGTGTTCCTGCATCCCGAGACCCGCGAAGAGTACGCGCTCGCCCGCACCGAGCGTAAGGTCGGGCGCGGATATCATGGCTTTCGCTTTTATTCCAGCCCCGACGTGACGCTGGAGCAGGATCTGCAACGGCGCGATCTTACGATTAATGCCATCGCTCAGGACGGTCATGGTCGCATCATCGATCCGTTCGGCGGCCGGCGCGATCTCGACGCCCGCGTACTGCGTCATGTCTCGTCCGCATTCCGCGAGGACCCGGTACGAATCCTGCGCCTGGCACGCTTCGCCGCGCGCTTTGCTCACTTGGGATTCAGAGTTGCCCCGGAGACGCTCGCGCTGTGTCGGGAAATGGTGGCGGCCGCAGAGGTGGATGCACTCATCCCGGAGCGCGTATGGCAGGAACTCGCCCGGGCGCTCATGGAGCCAACGCCTTCGACATTCATCCGCGTGCTGCGCGAGAGCGCGGCATTGCAGCGGCTGCTTCCGGAGCTGGATTGCCTTTTCGGCATTCCACAGCGCGCCGACTATCACCCTGAAGTGGACACCGGTGTGCACGTTCTGTTGGCGCTCGATCTCTCGGTGCAGCTATCGGATCGTTTGCCGGTCCGCTTTGCCGTATTGACGCACGATCTGGGCAAGGGCAGCACGCCGGCTAGCGAGCTGCCGCGCCATCGGGGGCACGAGCAGCGCGGCGTTCCTCTGGTGGAGGCGGTCTGCGCACGGCTTCGCGTGCCGCGCGCTTGCCGGGATTTAGCCAAGCTGGTCGCCCGCTATCACCTCAAATGCCACCGCGTGCTCGAGCTGCGGCCCGCCACGGTCGTGGCGCTGCTCGAGGCGCTGGACGCGTTCCGCCGCGCCGAGCGCCTCGCCTCATTTCTAGCGGCCTGTGAAGCCGATGCCCGGGGCCGCGCCGGCTTGGCGCAGCGCGACTATCCGCAGGCCCGCTTTCTTACACAGGCGTATCGGGCAGCCGCGGCCGTGCCGGTGGCCTCCTTTCGCGAGCTCGGGTTGCAGGGCCGGGAAATCGGTCAGGCATTGCGGCGCGCCCGTATTGCGGCCGCGACTGGCGTGCGTGAGCAATGGGGCAACTCCTGAGCCGCCGCGCCCGGCGGCGGTCATCGCCACACCGCAGTTATCCGCTTTCAGAAATAGACGATAAGCAGCACGACGCCCAGCGCTACCCGATAGATCACAAAGGGAGCGAAGCCGATCCGCTCGATCAAACGCAGGAACAACCCAATGCAGGCGTAGCCACTGATGAAGGCGACCAGCACCGCGAAACCGAACACCTCCCAGGGCAAGGCCTGCGGATGGGTAATGAGGTGCACCGCATCGAGGCCGCCGGCAAGCACACTGACCGGAATGGCGAGCAGAAACGAAAAGCGCGCGGCGCTCTCGCGTGACAGCCCCTGGAATACCCCCGCCGTCATGGTGATGCCGGAGCGAGACGTTCCGGGGATCAAGGCGAGCGCCTGGGCGCAGCCGATCACGACCACATCGGTGAAACGGATATCGTAGACGCTGCGCTCGCCGCGGCTGCGGTCCGCTATCCAGAGCAGTGCGCCGAAACCGATCGAAGTCGTGGCAATCACCAGCGGCGTGCGCAGATAATCGGCGTAGCTGGCGGCGAGCAGGCCCGCGGCACCCACAGGCACCGTCGCCCAGAGGACCGCCCAGGCCAGTTGGCCCTCGCGGCTCAGGCCGCCCCGCCGGATCGAGCGCATCCAGGCGAGCAGCAATTCGCACACGTCCCGCCGTAGATAGAGCAGTACGGCGAGCAGTGTGCCGGTATTCGTTGCCACATCGAAATACAGACCCTGATCCGGCCAATCGAACAACTTTGGCAGGAGAATTAAATGGCCGGAGCTCGAGATGGGCAGGAATTCGGTCAGTCCCTGGACCAGCGCCAGCCAGAAGGCATGAAGGTAGCTCATTTCATTGTGACTATTCGTGGCGCTCGGCCACCGAATCGTTTCGGTGCTTGGCGGCGCAGTGCAGATGGTACAACGTGACCGGTGATGCCAGGCCGCGAATACTCACGGACTCGCCCTTGCCGAACACAAATTTCCCCGCCGGTTCCACGGCCTCGTGCACCGCTTGCGAGACGATCACGTCCATGGGCTCGGCGTGACCGCATAGCCTTGCGGCCACATTGACGGTCTCGCCGATGGCCGTGTAGTCGAGGTGATCGCCGCTGCCGATGTTGCCGATCACCACCGGGCCGGTATGGATGCCCACGCCGACCGGTACGGGGCTGCTGTCGCTCAATGGCGGTAAGGCGTCCACCCGATCCATGATATCCAGCGCGCACTCACAGGCGTCGTGGGCCATTTCCTCGCCGTCGAATATCGCCATCACGCCGTCGCCGCCGAATTTGTCGACGTAGCCGTGATGGGCATAGACACAGTCCACCTGGGTGCCGAGATGCTGGCTTACCGCCCGGAACAGCTCGGTCGGCTCGATGCATTGCGAGAGCGCCGTGAACCCGCGGATATCAGAGAAGAGAACGCATACCTCGCGCTGCTGCGGCAGCGGCGAGGCGCTGGGGTTCTCGGCGCGGCTTTCGATGACCTTGCGAATCCGCGGCGAGACATAGCGCGCCAGGTCGGCCCGCGCCCCCTCGAGTTGTTTATAGAAATCGAATTTTTTGATAAGCCCGCCGAGACGGGCAACCACCAGCAACGGCTCGAGGGGCTTGACCAGAAAGTCGTCGCAGCCCGCCGTGAAGGCTGAGCGCAATAGATATCGGTCCTCGCTGGCCGTGCAGACCAGTATGGGAGTGATGCGGAAGCGAAGCTGCTCACGCAGCCGCCAACACAACTCGATACCGTCCATTCCCGGCATCTCGGTATCGAGGATGAAGGCGTCCGGCTCAAAATGGCGTACTCGATCCAACGCTTCCTGGGCGCTTTTTGCCACCTCGACACGGTAACCAGCCGCGTCGAGGATGCGGCTGAGGACCGTGCGTGAAAAACGATGGTCGTCAACCACGAGTACAGTTGGCTTGCGTTCCTCGCTCACCAGGTTCTCTGTGCGCCCCCAGCTTAAGTCCCGGTAATATACAATTTATTATGTGGTTACGTCTGCGCCCCGTAGCGCACGCAGACGGTCCGTGTGATCGATCCAGCCAAAACCGCTCAGCGCCGACGGCAGGCCGCGGCCCAGTGCGAGCACTTTAAAACGCTCGCCCATCTGAGCCGGGAAGAGCAGTGCCTTGGCCTGTTGAGTGAGGTCTACGGCTTGCTCGGGAGCCCGTGCCGCCTCGGCCTCCAGCAGTCGGTGCAGCCCGGCACCGACCAGAAAATGCGCCTGCGTGGTAAAGCCGAGCACCTCCAGACCGGCCGCGATCCCGGCTTCCGCCGCGTGCGTGAAATCGACAGAGGCGGTGATGTCCTGCAGCCCGGGCAGCACCAGCGGGTCATCGTGGGCGCGGTTGCGATAATGGCAAAGCAGCGTTCCCATGCGCCGTTGCGGGTGATAATACTCCGCTCTTGGATAGCCGTAATCGATGAAAAGGGCCGCTCCGGCCTCCAGGATGTCGCCCAGACTTGCCATCCACGCGGCGAGCGGGGGGCACCATTCGGAGACATAGCCCGGTGGAAGCCGGGTATCACAGTGCGTCTCGATGCGTTCCACCGCCGCGCGAAGCTCAGCCTCGGCCGGCGCGAGTGACCAGATCAACTGCGCGTCCTCCCCCAACCCGACCATTTGCTCCTGCAGGCCGTCGTTGTCCACCTGGAAGCGCTTCACCGGCAGGGCGTCGATCACTTCGTTTGCAAGTATCGCCCCGCGCAGCGGTATCTCGGGCAAGCGATCGAGCCATTCCACCCGCGAGCGCAGGTGGGGGGGTATATGAGCGATGGTCTGCGCCTGTTCCTGGCGCAAAGCGGCGCTGACCTCCAGGATGAGGTAACGCTCGGGCAAACGGCCGAGCCGCTCCAATTCCGCGAGAATGTCCGCGGCCATCCGCCCGGTGCCGGCGCCAAGCTCCAGCACCACCCCACCGTCGAGCCGCTCCAATATCTCCGCGACCTGATGGGCCAGGGTGCGCGAGAACAGTGCCGAGACCAGCGGCGCCGTGGTGAAATCCCCGGCGGCGCCGAAGCGCCGCTGCCCGGCGCTGTAGTATCCGAGCCCCGGCTCGTAGAGCGCGATCGCCATATAGCGGTCGAAGGCGAGCCGTCCGTTCGACTGCGCAATGGCGACATGGATGCGCTCGCTCAGACGGGCGCTGTGCTCGGCGGCGCTTGGATCCGGCTGAGGCATGGCCGCGTGATGGTTGACTCGGCGCATGGTCCGCTCAGTCCAGATCGAGCTCGACAACGCGCATGGCCTGCGCCTTGGGTTTGAGCCGCAACCAGAGCTCGTCGAGGGTGCGGCCGTCCTCGGGGTGACGCACGTCGCCGGCGATATCGGCGAGCGGGCGCAGCACATAGGCCTGCTCGAGGATCTCGGGGCGCGGCAGCACCAGCCCCGGCTCTCGCATCACGGCATCGCCCCAGGTTAGAAGGTCCAGATCCAGGTTGCGCGAGCAGAACTTGGCGTGACTGCGGCGACGCCCATGGGCGCTCTCGATCGCTCGAAGCTCGGCATTCAGCGCCAGCGCGTCGGTCTCGGTGCGCAGGCCGATCACCCCATTGTAGAAGGCCGCGCCCACGAAGCCCACTGCCTCGCTCTCGTAGATCGGCGAGACGATAAGATCGGCGTAAAGGCGGCGCAGATGCGCGATCGCGGAGCGGAAGTTGGTCTCGCGATTGATGTTGCTGCCGATACTGACGTAGGCACGCTGCATTAGGCCCCCGGATTGCCGCGTTCGATGCTGACGCCGGCGACTCGTGCGCTGGGTAAGGCATGCAGCTTGCCCACGCTCAGGCGCAGCCATGTGACGGGGAATTGCTTCAGCACGAGCGCGGCAACGCCCTCGGCGACGCTTTCCAGCAATTGGAATCGGCCGTCCACCACGAACTCGTTGATCCGCTTGGCCAGCGCCGCGTAGTCCAAGGCATCGGCGAGCTCGCCGGAGGCGGCCGCCGAGCGCACATCGGTGGCGAGCTCGAGATCGAAGACGAGCGTTTGACGGATGCGCCGCTCCCAGTCGTACACTCCAATGACGGTCTCCACCCGGAAATCACGTAGGAAGATACAATCCATCACAGCCCTCTCGCGCACCCTGGTGCCAACTATATCGGGACTCAACGCGCTTCTCCAACCGCACAGGCTTGACCGCAGGGGCTCAAGCGATTGCAATAGCGCTCATGTCGTCGCTCGCAATGACCCTGGGGCTAGGTGTTTTCGGCTATCTGCTCGGCTCCGTTTCCACCGCGGTCGTAATCTGCCGGATGCTTGGGCTCGCCGATCCCCGTGGCGAGGGCTCGGGCAACCCCGGTGCGACCAATGTGCTGCGCATCGGTGGTCGGCTGCCGGCCGCTTTGACTCTGGTGGGGGATTTTCTCAAAGGAGCGGTCCCGGTGCTCATCGCCCGGGCGCTGACCGAGGACATGGCAGCGATTGCCCTCGTGGGGTTGGCGGCGTTCGCAGGTCACCTTTACCCGATTTTCTTCGGCTTTCGCGGCGGAAAGGGGGTCGCCACGGGGCTGGGCGTCTTGCTGGGCTGGTCCTGGATCGCGGCGGCCCTGACCGCCGGCAGCTGGTTAGTCCTGGCAACGCTCACGCGACTCTCATCGTTCTCCGCGTTGATGGCCTTTTTGCTTGCACCGAGCTTTTTGTGGTGGACCACCGGCAGCGGCGCGCTGGTCGCGATCATGGCGCTCATGACACTCTTCCTCTATTGGCGCCACCGCAGCAATATTGCGAGCCTCTTAGCGGGCACGGAGAAGAAAATCGGGCGCTAAGAATGAGCGCTCGCGCGCTGGATCAAGGCCGGGGCGGCTCATGCAGCTCCGTCAGCGGCCATCGCGTCACGACCTCGAAGGCAAGCGGATCGTGTTCTCCGAGGCGGAGCCGCCGCCAGCCCGTGTACGCCACCATGGCGGCGTTATCCGTGCAGAACTCGGGGCGCGGATAATAGACGCGGGCGCCCGAGGCCCGGGCGAGTTCCGCCAAGCGCTCACGCAGCCTGCGGTTGGCGCTCACTCCGCCCGCCACCACCAGACGCTTCGCCCCGGTCTGTCTGAGCGCGCGTCGGCACTTGAGATAGAGCGTATCGACCACCGCGTCCTGAAAGGCGCGTGCCGTATCGGCGCGAATGCGATCGCTCGGGGCATCTGCCTCGCGCAATGTATTCAGTGTGTGTGTTTTGAGGCCGCTGAAACTGAAATCGAGCCCCGGACGGCTGGTCATCGGGCGTGGAAAGCGAAAACGCTTCGGATCGCCCTGCTCGGCGAGCCGCTCCAATGCCGGACCGCCGGGATAGGACAGCCCCAGCAGCTTGGCGATTTTATCGAAGGCCTCGCCCGCGGCGTCATCCAGGGACTCCCCGAGCAGCCGGGAGCGACCGACCCCCGCGACCTGTACGAGCATGGTGTGGCCACCGGAGACCAGTAGCGCGAGGAACGGGAAGTGCGGCGGCGAGTCCTCCAGCATGGGCGCGAGGAGATGGGCTTCCATGTGGTGGACGCCGAGCGCCGGGATTCCCAGGGCATAGGCAAGACTGCGGGCCACGGACGCGCCGACGAGCAGGGCGCCGGCCAGGCCGGGGCCGCGGGTATAGGCAATGCCGTCGAGCATCTGCCGCGACGTGGCGGCGGCCTGCAGCGTCTCGTCGAGCAATGGCAGCAGCTTGCGGATGTGATCGCGTGAGGCAAGCTCGGGCACTACGCCACCGTAGCGTGCGTGGGATTCGACCTGGCTGTAGACGCGGTGAGCAAGCAGCCCGGCGCGTCCGTCGTAGACCGCGACGCCCGTTTCATCACAGGAAGTCTCGATACCCAGTATGCGCATCGGCCGGGATCTCTAGTGGCCCGCAGAAATTTGCATGCAAACGCCCTTGCGCTTTTGCAAATGGCCCGTAAGCTGGTTAATATTACACGTTTGCCCACAAGCTTAAATTCGATCGGGCCTAGTCGTGAACAGGCAATACGATTCGCCAACGAAGAGGAGGTGTTTAGCTACATGCCACAGGTGAAGGTGCGCGAAAACGAGCCCTTCGAGGTTGCTCTGCGTCGCTTCAAGCGCTCCTGCGAGAAGGCTGGGATTTTGTCCGAGATCCGCCGCCGCGAGCACTATGAAAAGCCAACCCAGGTTCGTAAGCGCAAACAGGCGGCGGCCGTGAAGCGGCATCTCAAGCGTTTGCAGCGCGAGCAACAACGCCGGCAGCGCCTATACTGAACGGAACGCACCGACCACCGAAACCTCTACCGCCGGATCGATGAGCGAGCTTAAAGAGCGAATCAACGCAGCGGTGAAGGCCGCGATGCGCGCCGGGGAGAAAACGCGCCTCGGGACGTTACGCATGATCATGGCGGGCATCAAACAGCGCGAAGTGGATGAGCGCCGGGAACTCTCCGATGCGGACGTCCTCGCCGTGCTCAGCAAGATGATCAAGCAGCGACGCGAGTCGTATACGCAGTATCACGACGCCGGGCGGCAGGATCTTGCGCAAAAGGAGCAGGCCGAGATCGAGTGTATCGGCGAGTTCATGCCGCAGCCGCTCTCTGAGGGCGAAATCGATCAGCTTGTCGATGCGGCTATCGCCGAGACGCAAGCCGAATCCGTCAAGGACATGGGGAAGGTCATGGGGGTGCTCAAGCCCAAAGTGCAGGGCCGAGCGGATTTGGGCGCGGTCAGCGCGCGCGTGAGGGCGCGCCTGCCGAGCGCTTGAGCGCGACTTCGACGTATTGCGTTTGCCGTATTCGGTGAACGGGCTGTTGCGGCCAAGGAGGTTGAGCTACAGACGAGGCTATGGCCGGAAAGATTCCCGAGCGTTTCATCGATACGCTGCTCAGCCGAACCGACATCGTCGATGTCATCGGCGAGCGTCTGCAGTTGAAACGATCGGGCAGCAACCACCATGCCCTCTGTCCTTTTCACGGCGAGAAAACGCCCTCCTTTACCGTCAGCCAATCCAAACAGTTTTATCATTGCTTCGGCTGCGGCGCGCACGGCAGCGCCATCCGCTTCTTGATGGACTACGAGCGGATGGACTTTCGGGAGGCGGTGAGCCAGCTTGCAAAACGGGTCGGCCTCGATCTCCCTCAGGCGGCGGATGAAAAGCAGATCGAGCGCCATGAGGCGCTCTACCGCGTGGTGGCCCGGGCCGCGGAGCTTTATCAGGAGTGGTTGCACCGTCACCCGCAGAACCAGCGAGCGATGAGCTACCTTAAAGGCCGTGGCCTCGATGCCGACATTGCGGCGCGATTCGGCCTCGGCTTCGCTCCTCCCGGATGGGAGCACCTCGCGCGCGCGATCCCCGAGCGCAAGGCGCTGGAGGCCGCGGGGCTGCTTGTGCAAAAAGGTGGCAATCGGCCCTATGATCGGTTCCGCGATCGGATTATATTCCCGATTCGCGACCAGCGCGCGCGGATCATCGGTTTCGGCGGGCGTTCGCTCGGAGACGGAAAACCGAAGTATCTGAATTCGCCGGATTCCCCCATTTTCCACAAGGGGCAAGAGCTTTACGGCCTCGACAAGGTCCTGGATTCGGAGCGGCAACCGGCTGATATCTTAATTGTAGAGGGCTACATGGACGTCGTGGCCCTGGCGCAGTACGGGCTGCCGCGAGTGGTGGCCACCTTGGGTACCGCCACGTCGAGCGCGCAGGTCGAGCGGCTGTTTCGCGTCACCCGCGACCTGACCTTTTGTTTCGACGGCGATGCTGCCGGCCGGCGCGCGGCGTGGCGGGCGTTGGTGAACACATTGCCCGCGCTGCGGGGCGGGCGCCAGGCGCGTTTCCTGTTTCTGCCCGAGGGGCAGGACCCGGACAGCTTCGTGCGCGCAAATGGTCGCGAAGCAATCGAGGCCGCCGTGCGCGAGGCGCGGCCGTTGTCGGATTTCCTGCTCGAGCAACTGACTGCCGCTGCGGACATGAGCAGCATTGACGGGCGGGCGCGCGTGGTGGATGCGGCGCTGCCACTGTTGCAGAAGCTGCCCGAGGACGTCTTCCGGCGCATGCTGATCGAGCGATTGGCGGCGCTGGCGAAGCTGGAAGCGGATTATATCGAGGCAAGGCTCAGCGCGCCTGGCACGCCCAGCCCGAAGCCGCCCCCGGCTCGCCGGGGGCGCGAGGCACCGGCGGTGCGGCGCACTCCAGTGCGATTGGCGATCGCGCTGCTTTTGCAGCGCCCGGCATTGGCGCAGCTGCTCGATGCGGAGGAAGTTGACAGCCTTCGCGATTCGCGCATCGCGGGTTTACCGCTGCTGGTGCAACTACTTGAGTTGGCCCGCGCAGAACCGCATATCAATAGCGGTGCGTTACTGGAACGGTGTCACAACAGCGAGCATGAAGCGGCGCTGTGGAAGCTCGCGACGTGGGATCATATGGTTCCCGACTCTGGGATAGAAGCGGAGTTTCGAGGTGCATTGGCGCGTATGCGTGCATTGCTGCACGGCCAGCGTTTGCAATACTTAAACGAGCGATTGCAGCGCGGCGAGCTGACGGCCGGGGAGTGGCGAGAATGGGTTGAGCTGAAACGGCAACCCTGAAGCAGGCTGTTATATTTATCAGCGTAGACAAGCGTACTCAATAGGTTATATTACATACTTGAGGGCCTTTATCAGGCTTCATGTGTACAACCCCATTAAGCCAGTCAATATACAACTATGTCTATTCAGGATCAGCAGTCCCAGATCAGAGAGCTCATCGCCCGCGGCAAGGAGCAGGGCTACCTCACGTATGCGGAGGTCAATGACCATTTACCCGATGATATCGTAGATCCGGAGCAGATCGAAGACATCATTGGCATGATCAATGATATGGGGATTAGCGTCCACGAGTCAGCTCCTGATTCCGATACGCTGCTCCTGAGCGATGCCGCCGTTGCCACCGATGAGGACGAGGCCGAGGAGGCCGCGGCAGCGCTCGCTTCCGTGGACGCGGAGTTCGGCCGCACCACCGACCCGGTGCGGATGTACATGCGCGAGATGGGCACCGTGGAGCTGCTCACGCGCGAGGGCGAGATTGAGCTCGCCCGGCGCATCGAGGACGGGCTCGACCAGGTGCTGCGTGCGTTATCCGCTTACCCCGATTCCGCCCGCACACTCTACGCACTCCACGAGCACGTGGAGGCCGGACGGGTGCGTCTTCCCGAGATTCTCGCCGGCTTTCGGGGGCTCGACGACGAGCTTGGCCGTGGGCCGGAGGCCGAGGAGGACGAGGAGGACGAGGAGTCCGCCTCCAACGCCGTAGCGGACAGCGGCCCCAACCCGGAGCAGGCGGTTGCGCTTTTCGAGCGTATCTGGGAGCTGCACGGAATGATTATGAGCACGCTGCAGGAGGAAGGCAGCGACTCGGAGCGTTGCCGTGAGCTGCGCGAGGAGATGGGCGGGCTTTTTCTGTCCATGAAGCTCGCGCCAAAGGTCATCGAAGGGATGGCCGAGAACCTGCGCAGAGCCGTCGAGCGGATCCGCCGCGCCGAGCGGGAAGTGACCCGGATCTGCGTCAAGCACGCCGGCATGCCGCGCCGGGAGTTCCTCTCGTTGTTCCCGGGCCGAGAGACCGACCCGAGCTGGGTGGACGAGCTGATCGAGGCGAACAAGCCGTATTCGGAGACCGTGGCCGAGCGCAAGCAGGACGTGCTCGAGGCCCAGGTCGGCCTGGCGGCCATCCAGGAGAGCACGGGGCTTTCGGTGAGCGAGGTCAAGGAGATCAATCGCCGCATGTCGATCGGCGAGGCCAAGGCGCGCCGGGCGAAAAAGGAGATGGTCGAGGCGAATCTGCGTCTGGTCATTTCTATTGCCAAAAAGTACACCAACCGCGGCCTGCAGTTCCTGGACCTGATCCAGGAGGGCAACATCGGGTTGATGAAGGCGGTCGACAAGTTCGAATACCGCCGGGGCTACAAGTTCTCCACCTACGCCACCTGGTGGATCCGGCAGGCGATCACCCGTTCGATCGCGGATCAGGCGCGGACCATCCGTATACCGGTCCACATGATCGAGACCATCAACAAGCTCAACCGAACCTCTCGGCAGATGCTTCAGGAGATGGGCCGCGAGCCGCAGCCCGAGGAGCTCGCCGAGCGCATGGAGATGCCCGAGGACAAGGTGCGCAAAGTCCTCAAGATCGCCAAGGAGCCCATCTCGATGGAAACGCCCATCGGGGACGACGAGGACTCCCATCTCGGTGATTTCATCGAGGATGCGACCGTGATGTCGCCGATTGATTCCGCGACCCGCGAGGGCCTGAAGGAGTCCGTGCGCGAAGTGCTCGCCGGTCTCACCCCGCGTGAGGCAAAGGTGCTGCGGATGCGCTTCGGCATCGACATGAACACCGACCATACCCTCGAGGAGGTCGGCAAGCAGTTCGATGTCACCCGCGAGCGGATTCGCCAGATCGAGGCCAAGGCGCTGCGAAAGCTCCGCCACCCCACTCGCTCGGAATCGCTGCGCAGCTTCCTCGACGAGACCTGAAATCATCGTCGGGCCGGGTCGATTGCCCCGGCCCGAC